>JAYVVO010000612.1:0-2626 GCA_043786955.1 Saprospiraceae bacterium | reverse complement strand
CTATTAAAGATATTTTTTGCCGATTCCAAACACTAAATGGTAAGCGCGTTGAACGCAAAGGTGGTTGGGACACGCATGGATTGCCGATTGAGTTGAGCGTTGAAAAAGAACTCGGCATCACGAAAGAAGATATTGGCAAAAAAATTTCCATTGAAGATTATAACAAAAAATGTCGCGATACCGTCATGCGGTATAAAGATATTTGGGATGATATTACCGTAAAAATGGGTTATTGGGTGGATCTCGAAAATCCATACATTACGTATGAGAACAATTATATCGAATCCGTTTGGGCATTGCTCAAAAAATTGCACGATAAAAAATTATTGTACAAAGGTTTTACCATTCAGCCGTATTCGCCCGCCGCAGGAACAGGATTAAGTTCGCACGAATTGAATATGCCAGGCACTTATAAAGATGTAACTGACACAACCGTTGTCGGTATGTTTAAAGTGGAGCGCGACGCAACGAGTAAATTTTTATTCGATGATGAAATCGAAGATGTGCGCATTTTAGCTTGGACTACAACACCTTGGACGTTACCTTCCAATACAGGTTTAACTGTTGGAAAGAAAATAAATTACGTAAAAATTAAAACCCAAAACATTTACACGCAACAACAAGTGAGTGTCGTTTTGGCGGAAGCACTCGTTTCAAAATGGTTTGGCGGAAAAAATCAGCCAACGATTGAACAGCAATCGGTTCATTTTAAAGGCGAAAAAATATTAGGCGTTCGTTACGAACAGTTATTGCCTTATAAACAACCGACGGATGGCGATGCGTTTAAAGTCATTGAAGGCGATTTTGTAACCACAACCGACGGAACAGGCATTGTTCATACTTCACCCGCTTTTGGTGCAGATGATATGCGCGCAGCAAAAGCGGCTGGACTGGGAATGTTGACTTTAGTGGATAAACAAGGAAAATTTATTGATGGCGTAGGTGAGTTTTCTGGTCGCTACGTGAAAGATTATAAAGACGATCCGAATTATAAATCGGTAGATGTTGACATTGCGATAAAATTAAAAACAGAAGGGTTGGCGTTTAATGTTCAGCGTTACGAGCATACTTATCCCCATTGTTGGCGCACGGATAAACCGATTTTATATTATCCTTTGGATTCTTGGTTTGTGCGTGCCTCGAAAATGAAAAAGAAAATGATGGCGTTGAACGATACCATCAATTGGAAACCCAAATCAACCGGTGAAGGACGTTTTGGAAAATGGTTGGAAAATTTGCAAGATTGGAATCTTTCGCGTTCGCGTTATTGGGGTATTCCGTTGCCGATTTGGCGCACGGAAGACCCAGCAAATGGTGAAGAAAAATGTATAGGTTCGCTCGCAACATTGCAAACTGAAATTGATGCCGCCAATAAAGCACTCGGTTTAAATCAAATCCTTCCACCAGATTTGCACCGCCCGTACATTGATGATATTATTTTAGTCAGCTCGGATGGAAAACCGATGCGTCGCGAACTCGATCTGATTGATGTTTGGTTCGATTCTGGTTCGATGCCTTACGCGCAATGGCATTATCCGTTCGAAAATAAAGCCAAATTCGCGCAAAATTTTCCCGCTGATTTCATTTCGGAAGGTGTTGACCAAACGCGCGGTTGGTTTTACACTTTGCACGCTATCGCAGCGATGGTTTATGGGAAAGTTGCTTTTAAAAATGTAATTTCGACAGGTTTGGTTTTGGATAAGAACGGACAAAAAATGTCGAAGAGTAAAGGCAATGGCGTTGATCCTTTCTCAACTATTGAAACGTATGGTGCGGATGCAGTGCGTTGGTATATGATGAGCAACGCCAACCCTTGGGATAATTTAAAATTTGATCTCGCAGGTGTTTTAGAAGTGCGTAATAAATATTTTGGTACGCTGTACAATACGTACAATTTCTTCGCGATGTACGCCAACGTTGATAATTTTGTGCAGAATGAAATGGATCAAACGAATTGGAAAACACGCACTGAATTAGATCGTTGGATTCTTTCAAAATTACAAAACGTGATTGTTGAAGTGTCGCAAGCGTATTCCGATTATGAACCAACGATTGCAGCGCGCGCACTCGAAAAATTTGTGGATGAACATTTCAGCAATTGGTATGTGCGTTTAAGTCGCCGCCGATTTTGGAAAGGCGAAATGAGTGACGACAAACGCGCCGCTTACGAAACAATGTACGAATGTTTAATGGTTGTGGGTCAACTATCTTCGCCGATTGCGCCGTTTTTTTCGGAATGGTTGTATAAAAATTTGACTGAAAATATTCGTGCGAAAGCAATAGAAAACAATACGCCATTGCGCCACACATCTGTGCACCTTACAGATTTGACGACCGCAGATCTAAGTAGAATTGATCTCGATTTAGAACGCCGCATGGAATATGCGCAGCGCATATCATCATTGATTTTGAGCATTCGTAAAAAAGAAAAAATACGCGTTCGTCAACCGTTAGTGCGCGCTTTGCTACCTATTGTTGATGCTAAATTTGAAAGCGATATACAGGCTATCCAAGATTTAATTTTGGCTGAAACCAATGTAAAAAAACTTGAGTTTATTACTGATACGGATGGTTTGGTTGTCAAAAAAATTAAACCGAATTTTAAAACGCTCGGCAAAAAATTAGC
>JAYVVO010000611.1:0-2630 GCA_043786955.1 Saprospiraceae bacterium | reverse complement strand
TCAGTAAAGAATTAAAAATTGATATTATTTAGCGGGCGGTTTCCATTTTTTATTTCTCTCAAATTATTTGCTATTGAATAATCGTTTGTATTTTTGTGGTACGCACGAAAAGTGTTTACGCGCATGAGTAAAATAAAAATATTCAACGATCCCGTTTACGGTTTTATCTGTTTTCCGAAGCCGAGTATTTTACTGGATGTAATTGATCATCCCTATTTTCAACGCTTGCGGCGTATCAGCCAAACGGGAATGACAAATTTGGTTTACCCTGGTGCCAATCATACGCGATTTCATCATGCACTTGGCGCCTATCATTTAACCACAAAAGCAATCGAAGTCTTACGACAAAAAGGCGTTGAGATTACGCATCAAGAAGCGGAAGGTGTTGGTCTTGCTGTATTAATGCACGATATGGGTCACGGTCCGTTTTCGCACGCACTTGAAAATTCAATTATAAATTTTCATCACGAAAAACTATCGTTGGTGTTTATGGAAGCATTGAATTTGCATTTCAAAGGAAAATTAGACACAGCTATTCAGATTTTTACGGATAAACACCCTAAAAAATTTTTGCACCAATTGGTTAGCGGTCAACTCGACATGGATCGGTTAGATTATCTCATTCGTGATTCTTATTTTACGGGTGTTTCGGAAGGTGTAATTGGTTACGATAGAATTATTATGATGATCAATGTAGCGCAAGGTGAATTGGTAATCGAGCACAAAGGCATTTATTCGGTTGAAAAATTTTTAATCGCACGACGATTGATGTACTGGCAAGTATATTTACACAAAACGGTTGTCTCGGCGGAGCAAATGTTAATAAAAGTTTTTTCGCGCGCTAAAGAATTGGTTTGTGCGGGCGTTGCGATTGAATCGAGCGGAGATTTAAAATTTTTTCTATCGGCTGATATGATTGTAAATTTTCGCAGCTATTCTCACAACGAAATCATAAAACGCTTTGCACTCATTGACGACGTGGATGTTGTAGCAACTTTAAAAATTTGGACAGTGTCAGAAGATTTTGTATTGTCGTATTTATCGAAGTGCATTTTAGAAAGAAAGCTTTTTAAACTCGTTTTACAGAATACGCCGATAGATGATAATTTTTTAAAACAACAACAAAAAAAAATCTTAGAAAAACTCCCCGAAAAAAAAAATATTGAATATTTTTGTTACACTGGTGTAGAAAGCAGCCAAACTTACAACGACGAAAAGGATACGATTAAAATATTAATGAAGAACGGCTCCGTTAGCACTATTGATGAATGTATGGATTATAAACTTCCGACAAAAAATACATACCGTTATTACCTAAGTTTCCCGAAAAATTTTTAAATTTGCTTTTTTATTATAATATTACTCTGCTCATTGAAATTACGATTCAATTCAGCAGAAATTAAACATTACGAATTTTGGCTATTATATTTGCGACATAAAACACTAAACAAATCTTTTAATCATTTTAAACAACTCAGAGTTATGAGACTTTCTACCTTAGTCCTATCTGCTTTTTGTATATTTACAACAGGAGCAGCGGTAGCACAAACCGGTACTGATGCAGTACCCAACGCACAAGCAGGAAAATGCTATGCAAAATGTATGATTCCCGATCAGTACGAGAACACGACTGAGCAAGTTGAAGTTAAGGCTGCAGCTAAAAAGTATGTCACCGTACCGGCACAGTATGCTATTCAGTCGGAGCAAGTTTTAGTTAAAGCAGCTGCAAAACGCGTTATCGCATTACCAGCAACTTACGAAACTGCAACGCAACAAGTTCAGGTTAAGCCGGAAACTAAGCGTATCGTTACTATTCCAGCAACTTATGAAACTGCTACTGAGCAAGTTCAAGTTAAGCCGGAAAGCAAACGCATCGTAACTATTCCAGCAACTTACGAAACCGTAACTGAGCGTGTGGCAGTTAAGTCAGAAAGCAAGCGTATCGTTGCTATTCCTGCAACTTACGAAACTGCAACTGAGCGCGTTGCTGTAAAGCAAGAAAGCAAACGTTTAATCGAAATTCCAGCGACTTACGAAACAGTCACTGAAAATTACGAAGTTGAACCTGCTGGTGAGCGCGTTGAAGTTTTAACGCCGCGTATGGAAACGGTAACTGATAAAGTATTGGTTACGCCTGCTTCTACAAAATGGGTAAAAAAACGTGCTGATCAAAACTGTCTTTCTGCTGACCCAAATGACTGTTTAGTATGGTGTTTGGTTGAAGTGCCAGCCGATTACAAAACTATCTCGAAGCAAGTTAACAAAGGTTGCGATGCTACTGGCGTTGCAAACAGCGGTTGCGTAAAGAAAATTCCTACTCCTTCTAAAATGGGAACACGCACTGTACAAAAGTTAAAAGCACCAGCTGCAACACGCGAAGAAGTTGTTCCTGGTGAGTACGCTACAATCACTAAGCAAATCGCTAAAGTACCTGCATCAACACGCGAAGAAGTTGTTCCTGCTGAGTATGCTACAATCACTAAGCAAGTGTTGAAAACACCTGCTTCAACGCGCGAAGAAGTTGTACCTGCTGAATTTCGTTCAGTAACTGTTCAGAAAGTAAAAACACCTGCTTCAACACGTGAAGAAATTATGCCTGCTGAATTTAAAACAGTAACTGTTCAGAAAGT
>JAYVVO010000610.1:0-2631 GCA_043786955.1 Saprospiraceae bacterium | reverse complement strand
AATCATTATTTTTTCCAAACTGCGCCCTCGCATTTTTGATTTTAAACTTAATTTTAAATGGCAGAACGCATGGCTCATTGTAAAACAATCTTTTCCGTTTTCGCTATCGGTAGTTTTGATGAGCCTTTATACAAAAACAGACGTCGTCATGCTCGAGCGTTTTTTACCCGACGGCGCAAAGCAAGCTGGTATTTATGCATCGGCGTATCGGTTACTCGATGCAGTTAATATTCTCGGTTTTTTATTTGCTAACTTAGCACTACCGATGTTTTCGCAAATGCGTCGCGAAAAAAAAGATATGTTGCCGCTATTGAAATTAAGTGTGCAAGTAATTTTATTTATTTCTATTAGTTTTGTTTCTGCTGTAGTGGTGCATCGGCATTTCATTATGCACGCACTTTACACCGAAGCCAACGCAGAAAGTGAAAACGTTTTAGGATTATTGATGCTGTCCTTCATCGCTTTTTGTTTGAGCTACGTGATCAGCACATATTTAAATGCAATGAATTTAACCAAACGCGCGAATATCGTTTACGCTCTGGCATTGGTTTTAAGTGTGACAGCGAATGTTTTAATTATTCCGCGTTTCAAATCGGAAGGAACGGCTTTTGTGACACTCATCACGCAGTTTTTTGTGTTGTCGCTACTTTGGTTTTTTGCTTGGCAACATTTAAAACCAACTTCTCAACTTACTTGGTTTACAAAACTTTTAGCTTTTTGTTTATGCGCTTTTGGTGTACAATGGAGAATAAATTTTCAGTTCGGTCATTCAGTGTCGTCTTTACTTCAAATATTTTTAGGTTTGATCCTCACTACAGTTGTTGCCGCCATTCTCGATATCATTCCGATTAGGGATATACTGAGTCGGTTTAAACCAAATCTTAAAATTTGAAATCCCAAAAATTTCTGTATGCTGAAACTGAGATTGTGAAACTCAAAATCGTTGCGCTTCTTCAATGAGTTTAGCAATAGTTAATTTTTCTTTTTTTCTCCATATTGCAAAGCTATATTTTAATTCCAAATTTTTTACAACGTCACAGATTTGTTTTACTTCGTTATTTGCCTCATAAAATACCTAAATTATGTAATTAAATTAATTTCAGGGGAATAATTTTTGCCTGTTAACAACTGCCAATAAATTGGTTGACAATTTGCACGAATTTACTTAAATCTTAAAAGCCTATAATTTAATATTTCTATGAGAATTTTTAATACCCTCCACTCCTTCAGCATAATGCTTTTTTTGTGGCAGTTTGCAATGCATTCCTATGCTCAAACTCTGATACTTGGCTCAAGCCAAAGTATAAATGTGCCAAATCATTTTGTCTATATCGGAACGGATGGAAAAATGGGTTGTACCACCAGTGAAACAGTTATTAACGAAGCCATGAACACCAATCCCGATAATATTAATATTTTTTCAAGTGAAATTCACAATTCGGTTTTATCGCCCGAACAAACGCTGACTGTAACTTCCGCCAATTTTTCTATTACTTATACTGGTTTTACACCCGCTGCGCAAGCAGCGTTTCAAGCTGCCGTTGGTATTTGGGCGAGTTTGATTTCTTCTCCCGTTCAAATCAGAATCAATGCTATGTTTACACCAATGAGCGGTTCAATATTAGGCTTTGCAGGACCGAATGGATTTTGGGCATTAGGCGATGGAACTACTTATCGTTTTTATCCAGATGCACTTGCCGATGCAGTACAAGGTTACGATCTTTCGCCAAATAATCCAGATATTAACTCCACCTTCAATAGTTCTTTTAATTTTTATTTTGGCACCGATGGGAATTGCCCTAGTAATCAAATTGATTTTGAAAGCGTGGTGCTGCACGAATTAGATCATGGCTTAGGTTTTATTGGTTCGGGTAGAATTGGTAGCAGTTCGAATCAATCACCTTGCACTTCAGATGTTAATTTAGGTTGTTATGGTTTTAATGCTGGAAAAATTTATCCGACAATTTTTGATGCTTTTGTAAAAAATAATGTTAATAACGCGATCGCTAATAATTTAACAGATACGCTAACATATATAAATCCATCGGCGAATATTAAATCATTGTTGACGAGTGGTAGTTTATATTTCCAAAGCAGCTCAATAAGAAACCACAATGGCGGAAACGGTGCACAACTGTATGCACCCAGCACGTTTGCAGTTGGTTCAACGTTTTCACATCTCGATGAAGCAACTTATCCTCCAACGAGCGGCAATGCTTTGATGACACCCAGTTTTTCTTACGGCGAAACGGAACATTTTCCAGGTGTTCTGGGCTGTGCTATAATGGGAAATATGGGTTGGCAAGTAGCAGGTGCGTGTCTCAGCGCTCTTCCCGTTGAGTTGACAACATTCACAGCGCAGAATAAAGATGCGTTTAATGTTTTAATTTGGCAAACGGCATCGGAGATAAATAACAGCCATTTTGAAATTCAACGCAGTGCAGATGGAAAAAAATTTGAGATTATTGGCGAAGTAAAAGGTATTGGCACAAGCAACAACTTGGAAAATTATTCTTTTACGGATAATTATCCATTTGATGGCATAAACTATTATCGTCTTCGTCAAGTTGATAATGACGGCAAAGCCATGATTAGCAATGTTGTTTCGGTTTTAAATGGAAAACAAAAAAA
>JAYVVO010000609.1:0-7512 GCA_043786955.1 Saprospiraceae bacterium | reverse complement strand
CTGTCGAACTTTTTTGTCCGCAAGCGACATAAATACAGAATACTGGTTCGCCACGCTCAAAAAATTCTTTTTGATTTATAATGGTATCGAGGGCAATCGCTGTTTTACCAATTTGACGGTCGCCAATAATTAATTCGCGTTGTCCACGACCAATTGGAATCATGGCATCAATCGCTTTAATACCAGTTTGCAAAGGTTCGTTCACTGGTTGACGAAATAATACGCCAGGCGCTTTGCGCTCTAAAGGCATTTCATACGTTACGCCCGTCACTGCACCTTTTCCATCAATCGGTTGACCGAGGGTATTAATAACGCGACCAATTAAACCTTCGCCTACTTTGAGCGATGCAATACGGTTTGTACGTTTCGCTTTTGAACCTTCTTTGATGCCATCGCCTGGTCCTAAAAGCACCACACCCACATTATCTTCTTCCAGATTCAGTGCAATGGCTTGTGTGCCATTTTCAAATTCTACCAATTCA
Organism: Saprospiraceae bacterium; assembly: GCA_043786955.1. Lineage (GTDB taxonomy): Bacteria > Bacteroidota > Bacteroidia > Chitinophagales > Saprospiraceae > JAAFJT01. The sequence continues at coordinate 7,030 of JAYVVO010000609.1, read as the reverse complement.
CCTGCTTGAACGTTGTTCAAACCATACACGCGTGCGATACCATCGCCTACTTGTAAAACAGTTCCAACTTGTTCTAATTCTGCGGCTGTAGAAAATCCGCTGAGTTGTGCTTTTAAAATTGCCGAGATTTCTTCGGGTTTGATATCCACCATCTTTTTAAAGATTTTTATTTAACGTTTTTATTTATTTCAACCTAACAGGTTTTATTTTTAATTTTTTCAAACCTAACAGTTTTTTAAAACCTGTTAGGTTGCGTAATTTACTATTTACGCAAACGATTTTTTCAATTCGTTTAAACTGTGCGCTACAGATGTATCGAGTAAAGTATCACCCATCTCGATAACATATCCGCCGATGAGGGCAGGATTTACCGCTGTTTGAAAATCAACTTCTTTCACATTTTTGGATGTTGCTAAAATTTTTGAACGTAATGACGACAAAACATCATCCGTTAACGTCGTTGCAGAAGTAATTTTAACCGAAAGAATACCTTTTAAATTTTTATACTCTTCTAAAAATGCCGTTGCGATATCTGGCAATGCACTTTCACGACCTTTTGTAGCACAAATTTTAAAAAAAGCGAGCGTCAACGGATCGCAATTAGATGCGAACAAAGCGCTAAGTATTGCCAATTTTTTATCTGTATTTACTATCGGACTGTTGAGCATCAAAACAAAATCGCGATTTTTAGCCGCGCCTTGCAGTGTCTTCATATCTTCAACAATACGATCTAATTTATTTTGCTCGGTCGCTAAATCCATAATTGATTTAGCATATCGTTGCGCTACGCGGATGTCTGACATAATTTTTATAGCTTTGAGTTATGAGCTATGAGCTGTGAGCCATCGTTGATAACTATGAGAAAAGCTCATAGCTCAAGGCTAATAGCTCAAAGCTAATTGAGGTGCGTTTCGTTTAATAAATTATTCACCAATGCTTGTTGCTCTGGAGAGTTGGCTAATTCTTTGCGAAGAATTTTTTCTGCAATTGAAACAGCAAACTGCCCTGTTTGATTTTTCACATCGGCTAAGGCTTTCGATTTCATCATTTCAATTTCTTGCGTTGCATTCACTAAAATGCGCGTTGCTTCTTCTTTGGCAGAATTTTTTGCGTCGTTCACCATTTTTATAGCTTCATCTTTTGCGTCTTTAATCATTTTCATGCGTTCATCGCGTGCTTGTGCTAAAATGGTTTCATTTTCCGATTTTAATTTCGACATTTCAAGACGTGCATTGTCAGCCGATGCCAAAGCATTCGTAATACTATCTTCGCGCTCTTTCAATGCAGTGGCAATGGGTTTGAAAGCAAACTTGCTCATTACATAAAAAAAGACAATGAAAATAAGGAGTGTCCAAAAGAACAAACCGAACTCAGGTTTAATGGGCGTAAAATCGAGAAGGAATACCATGGTATATTGAAAATTGAATTTTTAAAATGAAGTCGGCGGCTCCACCAACCGTATTGCACACCGACTTGTGTTTTGTAATTAATGAAAAAGTAGAAGCAACAGTGAATAGTTTTTTTACTTATTCCTTGTTGCTTAAAACCTATTCCTTATTACTTTTTACTTAATGATAGCCACAACAACCGCGAATAAAGCAACCGCTTCAACGAACGCTGCCATGATAAGCATATTTGCACGGATTTCGTTCACCGCTTCAGGCTGACGAGCAATACCTTCCATTGCGCGACCACCAATTAAACCGATTCCGATACCAGCACCAATTGCTGCTAAACCTGCTCCAATAGCTGAATACATAAAAATATATTTAGACGATAAAAAAATTTAGTTGTTCGTTGATAGCTGTTCGTTGATAGACGCTCGTAAACGAACAGCTATCAACGAACAACTAACAACTAATGATGGTCTTCCGTTGCTGCTCCGATATACGAAGCCGTTAAAATTGTAAAAATATAAGCCTGTATGAACGCTACGATAATTTCAATCACACTTAGAAACAAAGTGAACGGCACAGAGATTAACATTCCTGCACCTGAACCAATCATACTTTCGCCAGCGTTTCCAAAAACAAAAATTAAACTCACCAACGCTAAAATAATAATGTGACCCGCCGTAATGTTGGCGAAAAGTCGAATCATTAAAGATATAGGCTTTGTAAACACACCAATCAATTCAATCGGTGCTAAAAAAACTTTCATCACCACTGGCACACCCGGCATCCAGACAATGTGTTTCCAGTAATCGGCTTTGCCATTTAAATTAGTGACAACAAAAGCGACAAGTGCTAATGCTGCTGTTGTTGCAATATTTCCCGTCACGTTCCCACCAAATGGTGCAAACGGAATGAGTCCGAATAAATTTATAATAAGAATAAAGAAGAACAAACTGAGAAGGAGCGGCAAGAATTTTTCGTATTTGTCGCCAATCATAGGTTTTGCTACGTCGTCGCGAATGAATATTATAACAGGCTCCAATAAACTTTGAATTCCTTTCGGCGCTTTATTTTTATTGACCGCATAACTTTTTGCCATCGAACCTAATAAAAATAGTAAAGTTAAAAACGCCATCAACATAGTGAATACGTTTTTGGAAATAGAAAAATCGTAAAAAGATGTTTGCTTAGTTAATAAACTTGCTTTTTCGAGTTCGTATTTTTTTCCATTATATTGAATAGCTCCTACTTCTTCATCACCAACCATTTCATGCGTAACAAAATGATCTTCGTGTGCTGCTTGTAAATCCACTGAACCCATTGGAAAGTTCTGATCTAAAATCCTGCGGACAACACCATGGTCAAGAGCATAGCGATCGAAGGCTTTTTCCCCATGTTCGAACACTGAAGACATGAAAAATTTAAACCCATCCTGCTTAGAATACATCAAGCAAGGCAATGGAATACTATATTTTCCAAAAAAATGAAATTCGTTAGCATTACTGATGTGGTGCATGATTTCATCCGTTGGATTGTATTTCCCTGTACCTTCAGCTTCTTGCGTCGTTCCACTGCTTTCTTGAGCATAAGAAACAACTGAAGTCGCACAAAAAACACAAAAAACAATCCCAAAAATCTTTATAAAATGGCGCATGGCTCTACTCTTTTTAAAAATCGGTGCAAAAATAAGTCGTTACTATTTGATTTCTCAATATTTTGTTAAAATTTTCGGTATTTTTGAACTTATTTATAATTACTCTACGGAAAAAAATTATGTTTTCGACAATTAAAACATTTATTGGATTCAGTGCCGCGTATCTACTCATCGTTTTGTTTGGTCAAGAAGAAATTGCTTGGTATTTAAAACCCTTTTTGCTGTTAATATTAATAGCTGTGGTTTATACTTCTGATAAATTCACCACTAAAAATACGCTTTTAGTAGCCCTCGCGTTTTCGTGGCTCGGCGATATACTTTTGATGTTTGTAAGTAAAAACGTTTTATTTTTTATTTTTGGTTTGATTGCTTTTTTACTGTCGCACACAACTTATATCATATTGTTTACTCGACAACCTAAAACAGAATTCAACAATAACCCCTCGTTAATACGTTTCGGCGCAGGATTTATAATTTTGTATGTCTGCATAATGCTTAAAGTTTTGTTGCAACATCTCGGTGCTATGCGTTTACCCGTTACGGTTTATGCGCTCGTCATTTCAGCCATGCTATTTTTTGCTTTTAAAGGAAGAATAAACTGGAAGAAACCCGCAGGAAATTACGTTTTGCTCGGTGCACTATTTTTTGTGATGTCAGATTCTATTTTAGCCTTTAATAAATTTTACAATCCTATTCCGTACAACTCATTTTTAATAATGAGCACGTACTGCATTGCGCAAGGTTTAATTGTAACGGGTATTTTAAAATTGAATGGAACTGTTCTGAATTAATAACTGATGTTACGCAGGGAGGTGCAGCGCACCTCAACATTCGTAGAAAACCAAAGGTCAAATCGCATAAGGTACAACGCACCTTAACAGATTTTGCTTTAGGTAAAGTTGCGCTGCACCTCTTGAAACTTTATTTTACAAAGTTCTACAAATGTTAAGGTGCGCTGCACCTTGCGTAATATCAGTTAATAATCAAAAAAAACGCTACCAGAGTTTGATAGCGTTCATTTCAATTAAGGATATAATAATATTATTGCTTTCAGAAAATTACGGTATAATTGCTGCAACACTAATATTGGCAGTTACTGTGGCATTGGCAGTAACACTCAATGCCGAAAGATACAAACTTCCTAAAATGCTGGCTTGAAACTCACCTTGAATTTCTTGTTTGCCATCATTGTTTTTATCTTTGTACGATATAATATGCAACTCATAATCTCCCGATTCTAAAAAATCCAATTCGTAACTACCATTAGAAACAACAGAACTTGTTACAGTATTTTTAAATTCCACATTCGAGTTACCTTGTCCCTTCATTTCGGTTGATTTATTATAAGTGCCTTTCTTGTAGGCATATACAACTATTTTGTCGCTTGAAGTTATCGTGCTTTGAGTCATTGTACCTTTAATTACACCCGTCTCAGATTTTTGCACTACACGAATTCCGCTGGTCAATTCACCATTGCTAACAAATTTATAACCGCTTGCGCCATCGTAAGAAATTGTTTTGCGAAGATCAAAATCCATAAGAGTTGTAGAACTTTGATTGGCTATCGACTTAACTTGTCCCGTAAGCGTCACTTCTGTTGTTGAAGCTGATGAAGCGATAGCTTTCTTATCACCCGATTTTGTCAGCATATAACAACCGGGCGCTGTACCATTCTGATCGTAAGCATTATCAAGCACAAGCGTGATATTACTATAAGTTCCAGCGTCGAGATTCGTATTGCCTAATGATTTCGTTTGCCCTTTTTGATAAGCAGAAATATCAAAAGTTGCTTTTCCACTGAAATTGTCAATAGTTCTGCCATTAACTTTAATGGCGGTAACTGTTACAAAACAACCTTGAATGTTTGCGTCATCTATAGGCGCATCAGTCATTTCAAAATTTACACTACCTGCCGTTGGAGAAGTGGAATTATTCTTACTGCATGCTGCCATCGTAACTGCTGCAATAGAAAAAATAACCAGTTTAACGATTTTTGATTTGTTGTACATTTTTTAAAGTTTTAAATGATGATAAAATAATTTGTTACTAAAAAATAAGGAAATTTATTTGCTGCCAAAAGTTTAAGCCCGTTCTGATACAAAACCTTTGGAGAATAGTTTGGCGCTTGATGACGCAAAAATTTTAGTAAAAAGTTATTCGATAATATGTTTTGAATTATTTTTAAAATTCGGAAAAAGCTTTTCCGATGTTTACAAAATGTTTATTGGGATGATTATAAAAACTTAGGCAGCTTTATTTTTTTTAAGGTTGTGCAATAAAGTTTAAACGTAATCATAAAAAATAAATTGCATTTTTATGATTATCACTTGTTCATTCACACTTACGAGATATTGGAGTAGTTTGGTTTTTGCTCGAAAAAAATTCTAAATTTTTTTGGAGAAATTTATTTAAAGACAATCAACAAGTTTAAATGGTTTAGTTTTCTATGATGTCTTGGAGTGATTTTGCACCTCGAATAAATGATTTTGTAGAAAATTTTAATATTGACTCGACCAACAGGTTTCTAAGGAATGAAAAAGTAAAAAGTGAAAAATAAATTCACTTTTCACTTTTCACTTTTCACTTTTCACTTTTCACTTTTCACTTTTCATTTTTCACTCTTTCACACCCATATTCCAAAGTGTAAACGCCATAACGTCTGTCGCTTCCTGAATAACTTTTGCCGTTGGTTTACCTGCGCCATGTCCCGCCGAAGTTTCGATGCGGATTAAAATAGGTGCATCGCTTGCTTGCGCGCTTTGCAGTGTAGCTGCAAATTTAAATGAGTGGGCAGGCACAACGCGGTCGTCGTGATCACCCGTTGTGATTAGCGTTGCAGGATATTTTGTGCCAGGTTTTATGTTTTGCAAAGGCGAATATTTATACAAATAATCGAAACCTTCTTTCATTTCGCTCAAACCGTAATCGGTTGCCCAAGCCCGACCAATCGTAAATTGGTGATAGCGCAGCATATCTAAAACGCCGACGGCTGGTAGTGCTACGCGAAATAAATCGGGACGCTGCGTTAAACAAGCTCCTACCAATAAACCACCGTTTGAACCGCCACTGATGGCTAGAAAATCGGAAGAAGTATATTTTTTTGCGATGAGAAATTCTGCAGCTGCAATAAAATCGTCGAAAACATTTTGCTTTTTGCCGAGCGTTCCTTGCTCATGCCAAGTGGAACCGAACTCGCCACCACCGCGAATATTTGCCACGGCATAAATGCCGCCACGTTCTAAAAATGCCAATCTCGAAACACTAAAAGACGGCGTTAAACTGATATTGAATCCGCCATAACCGTATAAGATGGTTGGATTTTTTCCGTTTAATTGCGCGCCGCGTTTCATGGTTACAAACATCGGGATTTGTGTACCATCTTTCGATTTATAAAAGACTTGTTCCGTTGTGTAATCCTCGGGATTAAATTTGAGTGCTATCTTTTTAAATTCTGTTGATTGCAGCGTTTTCATATCCAACTTAAACGGCGTTGACGGACGCATAAAACTCGTGAAATTAAAAAACGCTTCCGCAGTTTCGCGTTTACCGTGCAAACCTGCAATAGTTCCAATGCCAGGTAATGGAATTATAACGGGGTGTGAACCGTCCAAATCAAACTGTTTGAGCAGTGAACTTACATTGTGCATATAAGTAAGCACCAATTTACCATTCAAAAAATCTACCGATTCAATCACATCACTTGGGTGTTCGGCAATAATAGTTTTCCAATTTTTTTCTTCTGGATGATTAAAATCAATCCCAATGATGCAACGATTCGACGCTTTATAATTTGTCAAGAAATAAAGTTTATCACCGACATTATCAATAAAATTCCAATCGTGTGTTTGGTCAGCAATAATCGTTTTAAAGTCCGAACTGTTGCGCGCCTCATCTCTGACAACAACTGAATTATTACTCGTTCCTGCCGAAAGCGACACGCAAACAAAACGCGCATCTTCACTTACGCCTGCATGGATAAGGT
>JAYVVO010000608.1:0-2635 GCA_043786955.1 Saprospiraceae bacterium | reverse complement strand
TTCTTGAATAAACTGAGGCGTTAAACCCATTTCAAATTCAAAACCCAAAACGTCAACTTGTGTGTAAAGTTTTTCGCGGCACTCGTCAAAAATGTCGCATAAGCGCGTTTGTGTAACAGGCACATCGAGTGGACCGACGTGCACAAAACGCCCTGCTTTTGTGCCGTGCAAATGTGTGTGTCCATCAATGCGTTTAGCTTTGTAGGCTTCTAAAATTAAATTCAAGTAATCTTCTTCTTTGTTTTTATTGTTGCTGTTAAGTGCCTGCATAAAAAATTGCCGCTCGTATTTACCGAGGTTTAAAATTTCAAACGCTCTAAAATCTTTTCCTGCTGTTTGCAATTCGCGCTGCACACCAATAAGGCGTTTGCGCGTGGTGTGCACTGCAAACCTGCCTAAATCTGTCGTTATCCATTTACGCCCAAGTTTTTCTGCAACGGCTGCCGTTGTGCCACTGCCATAAAAAAAATCTGCGATTAAATCACCTTCGTTACTGCTCGCTTTTATTATGCGCTCTAATAAGGCTTATGGTTTTTGAGTGGGATAACCAACGCTTTCAGTTTGAGTAAAAGCATAAGTTCCTGTTCCAAAATCATTATTAAATAATTTAGCTGGCTCATCTTTACCAATCCAAAGACTCCAAGCAGCCTGAAGTTTATTTATTCTTGCGTCTTCGATTGCTTCTTCTTTTGTTAAATTTGGATTTAAAGAAACGTAAGTCTTTTTACCATGAGAATAATGTCTGATTGTGTTAGCAATTTTATATTTCCCCAAAGTAGTGCAAAAATAGAACAAAATATTAAGTAATACAACGAACCCTAAATTTTAATTTGTCAGAAATTGTCTGACAAATTAAAATTTAGGGTTTCAAAATTAAAATTTTGAAATGATTGATAATAATTGAATACTGGAAATTTTAGTTTTATTAATAAGCTCTCGCAAACAAAACCCTTTGCGTACTCGGTCTACCCGTTAAAATACAAACTCCATCTTCTTTAACATTGTTTAAAGGAATGCAGCGAATGGTAGCTTTTGTGAGTTCTTTAATTTTTTCCTCTGTTTCAGTGGTTCCGTCCCAATGCGCAGAAATAAATCCTGCTTTGGTATCGAGCACTTCTTCGAAGGTTTTAAAATCATCCACTTTTGTGATATGCGAATCTCTATAAGCTTTGGCGCGATTGAATAAGTTGGTTTGAATGTCGTCGATTAGATTTTTGATATAATCCGCAACGTTTTCATCCATCGGAATATTTATTTTTTCCTTCGTGTCGCGACGTGCGATTTCAATTTTGCCTTCGGCTAAATCGCGCGCACCAATAGCAATGCGTACAGGCACACCAATCATTTCGTATTCGGCAAATTTAAAACCTGGGCGTTTCATATCGTCGCTGTCGTACTTCACCGTAAAACCTTTTGCGCGCAACGCCTTCATAATTGTTTGTGCAGCCGCATCAATTTGTTCCGAAGGTTTCGGAATCGGCACAATTACAACGTGCAACGGCGCAATTTTTGGCGGCATCACTAAGCCGTCGTCATCGGAGTGCACCATAATCAATCCACCAATCAGCCGCGTGGATGAACCCCACGATGTTGCCCAAACATACTCCTCTTTGTTTTCTTTATTTAAAAATTTACATTCAAACGCTTTGGCAAAATTCTGACCGAGAAAATGCGACGTACCCGCTTGCAACGCTTTCCCATCTTGCATCAAGGCTTCAATGCAATACGTTTCGTCCGCTCCAGCAAATCGTTCGTTAGGAGTTTTTATGCCACATATTACAGGCATAGCCATAAATTCTTCCGCGAATGTAGCATAAACTTGCAACATACGCTCGGTTTCTTCAATCGCTTCTTGTTTTGTTGCGTGAGCGGTATGTCCTTCTTGCCATAAAAATTCCGTTGTGCGCAAAAACGGACGCGTGCGCATTTCCCAACGAACTACATTACACCATTGATTATACAGCAAAGGTAAATCGCGATACGATTGAATCCAATTGCGATAAGTATCCCAAATAATCGTTTCAGATGTTGGTCGAACGATAAGTTCTTCTTCGAGTTTAGATTCTGGATCAACTATAACCCCTCCACCATTCGGATCGTTCATCAGTCGGGAGTGCGTCACGACGGCACACTCTTTTGCAAAACCTTCTACGTGCGATGCTTCTTTACTTAAAAAAGATTTCGGTATAAACAACGGGAAATACACATTGCTGTGTCCGGTTTCTTTAAACATGCCGTCTAAAACATCGCGCATATTTTCCCACAGTTTGAAACCGTAGGGTTTTATAATCATGCAACCACGCACAGGTGAGTTTTCTGCGAGACCTGCTTTTTTTACAATATCTAAATACCACTGCGAATAATCAGCTTCGCGCGACGTAATTTCTTTCGACATAACACTTCGGATTTTAAAGTTGGCAAAGGTAATTCTTAAACTTTAACTTAAATATTAAACGGCGTAGATTTTGAAAACCTACGCCGTTTTTATCTTTTTAAAAAATTAATTTTAAACAAAACATCTTTTCGCTGATACAAATATTTTTATTAATGCATTCTTAGCAGTGGTATTTAGATATTGTAAAAAAAGCAGGTCTCGCAGAAAACTCACCTGTGCGTGGTTGCATGATTATAAAAC
>JAYVVO010000607.1:0-7530 GCA_043786955.1 Saprospiraceae bacterium | reverse complement strand
TAGAAGAATTTATTGCTGGACGCGAATTTACCATTGGCGTTTTCGGCACGACCAACGAAGTAATCGTTTTGCCGATTATAGAAATTAGAACAACAAATCATTTTTTTGATTTCGAGGCGAAGTACGAAGGTAAGAGCGAAGAAATTATTCCTGCTCCGATTGACGAAGCACAAGCCAACGTTTTGCGCGAAGCTGCGCGAAAAGTTTATGCCGTTTTTAATTGTAAAGGTGCCGTGCGTATTGATTTTATTTGGAACGAAGCGACGCAAAAACCTTTTATGCTCGAAATAAATACAATTCCCGGACAAACGGAAGCGAGTTTATTACCGCAAATGATTAAAGAATACGGCTGGACGATGTCTAAATTTTATGACACTTTAATTGAAACCGCATTATCACAATCAAATAAATAGAAACATCGAACCTACTGAGCAGCAAATAAACTTTTGATTTTATTTGTTACATCGTAAATTTGAAACATTATTTTTATGGAAAATTTCTTTCAAAACATACTCAGCAAACTACGCGCATTTGGTATCGAGGTATATTATTTGGTCTCGAGTCGTATCTTTTTAATCAATTTTGCAAAAATTGCAGGTATAGTTGGTGCAACGCTTTTTTTAATGTTTCAATGGTTGACGTGTTTTACGCGCCACAACAGCGTAATCAAAGTTGGAAATTACGTTGGAAAAAATATTAAAGAATCGAAACGTTTACTCGAAGATGCGGGATTTAATTTAGTGATAACCGATTCGCTTTTTAAAGAAAATACACCACCAGATTTGGTGCTCGATCAAAACCCAGCGGCAAATTCGTACGTCAAAAAAGGTCGAACCATTTATATTAAAATTACAAAATCGGCAGGCGATTTAGTTTCACTACCCGATATTGCTGGCAGAGATGACATTAATTTATACAGGCAGAATTTAGACCTCATTGGCATTCATATTTCGCACATTGATACTATCGCCAATGCCGACTTAACCGACGGCACAATTCTGGGTATTTTCGTAAACGATAAAGACGTTACCGATATGCTCAAACAAGGTGTGAAGTTACCACAAGGTAGCAGCGTTTCGTTGAAAATTTCGCGTCGAGAAACGAACGATACTGTCATGCCCGATTTAATGTGCAAAAGTGGTGAACAAGCATCAGTTATTATAGATGCAATGGGTTTAATAGTTGGAAGTGTGAAAACGGAAGCCAACGTTACGAATAATAATTCGGCGTATGTTTTTAAGCAAGAACCTGCGGCTGGAACAGCCATGAAAAAAGGAATGAGTGTGGTGTTATATATCACACAAACGCGCCCTGCCGATTGTCCCGATAATGGTTTCCCTGAATAAAAAAAACAAATTAACTGATATTACGCAAGGCGCAGCGCACATTAACATCAGTTAATTAAGTTCTATTATTAAGTTAAACATCAAATTTTTCAGAACCTCTGTTACAACAATTAAAATAAATTTTTGTGTCAGTTTCGGTTTTTGGTTTAATTTTTATTTTCCTTTCATGCCATAGTGAAACAGATTCCTTGAGTCAGCAACAATCAATCGAAATAAAAAGCAGTGTTCAAAAGATGATGGACATGGCTGCAAAAGATATTTTTTATGATGGACCTGTTTGCTTAGCTAAAATATTTTGAAAACACCCCTGAATTTTATATGGCATCTGGAGGACAAATGATTTTTCCAAGTCATGATTCTGCAACAAAATTTATTAAGGAACTTGTCAAACAAATTCAAAAAATAGAATTACGCTGGAGTAATATTCGTGTAAATCCAATGAGTAATAAGTTCGCAAATGTAGCGGCAATATGAAATGAAGACTTGACTGACTTTTCTGGTAACCAAACTTCGCGCAGTGGTTATTTCAGTGCCGTTTCTGAGAAAACTATATAAGGTTGGCAACTACGAAATGCACATTGGTATTTTTCTAAATAAAATCAGATTTATCGAACTTTAATTTTTCTAATAAGCAAGCTTTTGGAGCTTTTTTTCTTTTTGATTTTAGTATAATACACTCATAAAAGTCAAGGAATATGTTCTAAAGTCGCGTACTTACCTTCTTCAACATTTCTTGCTGCCACGTTTTAAAAGTACCGTCCAAAATTTTTAGTCGTGCTGTTTTAACCAACCATAAATAAAAAGCTAAGTTGTGCAGCGTAGCAATTTGCGCCGCTAATAATTCTTCCACATGAAATAAATGTCTCAAATAGGCTTTTGTATAAGTGCGACTTGTTTTAGCCGTGCTGTTGGCATCAATCACAGAATGATCGTTCGCCCACTGCGCATTGCGCATATTCATTACGCCTTCAGCGGTGTATAGCAAACCATGTCGCGCATTTCGCGAAGGCAAAACACAATCGAACATATCAACGCCAAGGGCGATGCACTCTAAAATATTTGCCGGCGTACCCACACCCATTAAATAGCGCGGTTTATCATTAGGTAAAATAGCGCACACTAAATCCGTTGTTTTATACATTTCTTCGGCGGGTTCACCGACTGATAAACCACCAATAGCATTGCCTTCCGCGTTTTGCTCGGCAATGAAATGTGCCGAAGCAGCGCGCAAATCTTCAAACGTACTGCCTTGCACAATCGGAAAAAGCGATTGCCCATAACCATACATCGGCGATTGATCTGCGTGATATTTTAAACAGCGTTGCAACCAACGATGGGTGAGATGCATACTTTCTTTGGCGTATTCGTAAGTACTCGGATAGGGCGGACATTCATCGAAAGCCATAATAATATCTGCGCCGATGCAATGCTGAATGTGTGTAGCGTGTTCAGGCGTAAAACTATGTTTCGATCCATCAATATGCGAAGTAAAAACAACACCCTCTTCATTTATTTTTCTCTTATGCGCCAACGAATACACTTGGTATCCACCCGAATCAGTTAATATCGGTTTAATCCATCCATTAAATTTATGCAATCCACCCGCTGATTTTATAATTTCAATACCTGGTCGTAAATACAAATGATACGTATTTCCCAAAATAATTTGCGCAGAAATATCGTCAACAAGTTCGTGCGTATGCACGCCTTTTACGGTGCCTTGCGTACCGACGGGCATAAAAATTGGCGTTTCAATATCGCCATGTGCCGTAGTTATAATTCCGGCACGCGCACGACTGAGTGTATCGGTTTGGAGCAGTTTAAAATCCATAAATAGTTGAAAAGCGCAATAAAAAATAAATTTTAACAAAAAATATGCGGCGAATTTGGCAATTTCAAATTAAAAAATTAAGTTTGTTTTAATTTATAATGAAATAAACTATAATTTTTTACTTTTTGATTACGAACCTATGAGGAATTTGTTATTTGTGGTAATTGTTTTTGTGTGTTTAGTTTTTGGTTGGATATTTTTTAACCATTATTTTGATAGTGGTTGGATATTTTTATTGTCCATTTCAGCTACTGCTTTGTTGAGTTATTTGGTCTGCGATCTTTTTTTTCAAGACGAAAAAAAAGTTATTGCCGATCAATTGGATTTGAGCACTAAAGAATTACAATTGCACAAAAATGAGTTAGACATTTTAAAAACGCAAGCTGTACTTTCTACACCACATTCAGAATTAGCTGATTTGCAAAAGCGTTTTGATATATCAGAAAATGATAGAAATGATTTAAAGGGTACGCTCGAATCGCAGGCATTAACTATTAGTGCGCTCAATAAACAAATTGAAGCTCATAAACAAACCATTGCTACTTTAACACCGCATATTGTTGAAACGGTAAAACAAAAACTTGAAGACACTCCACACGTTGCAACGGATTTTGCTGTCGGTACTTTAGCAACTTTAGGTGTATCAGAATTGGTTCATCACGAAGTTGTTTCAACACTGATTGCTGAGGAACATCACGAGGTTGCTACACCCACTTTAGAATTACCTGTTTTGCATGAAGTTGTCACTTCGCCAACTGCTGGGGAACATCACGAAATTGTTATTCCCACTTTAGAATTACCTGCTTTGTATGAAGTTGTCACTTCGTCAACTGCGGGGGAACATCACGAAATTGTTATTCCCACTTTAGAATTACCTGTTTCGCATGAAGTTGTCACTTCGCCAACTGCTGGTGAACATCACGAAATTGCTACTCCAACTTTAGAATTATCTGTTTTGCATGAAGACGTTGCAACACCAATTGTTGAAGCGCATCAAGAAATTGCTACCAAGATATTTTCCTTAGATCCAACTAATCATACTGGTATTGAGCCAACACATAAAGTTACTGAACCAACAATTTTTTTGAGTGAATCCGCTGCACCGATAGGCGCAGAATTTATACGCACGCATTTAAAATCGGAAGATGATGATATTAAAACCGAACATACCCCATCGAATGTAATTGATTTAGAAGTTACTCATAAACCAGAAATTGCCAGTATTTTCACTTCGCTCAACGGCATTAAAAATTCGGAACTTGTAACAGAAACGCACATTGCGGAAACACCGCCCGTTGATAAGGCTGTACCGCAGTCCGCAGAGCTACCGCCGATGGACGATTTGAAAATCATTGAAGGTATTGGTCCACGCTTAGAATTAATTTTATACAACGACGGTATTCGAACTTTCAAAGAATTAGCGGAAACGCGCGTTGATAAAATAAAAGAAATTATGATTGCTGCTGGAAAAAATCCAAACTTTAATGATCCCAGCACTTGGCCAGAACAAGCACGTCTCTTAGCAAATGGAGAGATGGAAAAATTTAAAGCCTATACAAAATGGCTCGATGGCGGCAAAATTCCAGGAATAGATTAACTGATGAGCGATAAGTTCTAAACTACAAATTTAGATTGCCTGAAGTTCAAAATTCAAAAAGGTTTTGTGAAGTTAAACTTGCAAAACCTTTTTTAATGGGCTTTACTAAAAACAAATGTAACTTTGCGATTCAAAAATTTTTAGCAAAATAATGGGAGAGAATTTCAGAGCGGGTTTTTTAAATATTATCGGCAGACCAAACGTAGGTAAATCAACACTGATGAACGCAGTTGTTGGTGAACGCATGAGTATTGTAACGCACAAACCGCAAACTACAAGGCACAGAATTTTAGGAATCCTATCCGAAGAAGATTATCAAATTGTTTTTAGCGATACGCCAGGTTATATTTCAAAGCCGTCATACAAGATGCACGAAGCGATGAATAAATTTGTGAGCGAAAGTTTTGAAGATGCCGATGTAATTATTTTTCTAACGTCTCCTGAAGAAGTTTTCACTGCCGACGATCCGCTTGTAGTTTTTACTAAAAACGCTGATGCAAAAAAAGTTTTAGTCATTAATAAGTGCGACGTATTTTCGCCGACAAAAATTACTGAAACAGAAAATCAGCTCAAAGAATTTATTGCTTTCGATGATACTTTTGTCATTTCTGCGATGAACAAAATTGGAATAGATACACTACTGAATGATTTAAAATCAAAACTTCCCATTCATCCGCCGTATTATCCGACCGATCAACTCACAGACCGCACCGAGCGTTTTTTTTGTTCCGAAATTATTCGCGAGAATATATTTTTGCTCTATCGCGATGAAGTGCCTTATGCAAGTCAAGTCGTGATTGAAGGGTTTAAAGAAAGTGAAAAACACGGAAAACCTTTTGCGCACATTGATGCGACAATTATAGTAGCGCGCGAAACACAAAAAATTATTATGCTCGGCAAAGATGGCAGTGCTATAAAACAACTCGGTATGCAATCGCGCCGCGCGATTGAGCGTTTTTTAGGTTATAAAATTTTCTTAGGGCTTTCAGTTAAAACGCGCGATAATTGGCACGACGACGAAAAATCGCTCAAGGTTTTGGGATATTCGTAGGAATTAATTTACTAATTCGTGCGCTTTCGCCAATGCCTTGCCTAAATTTTCTGCTTGCGTACCGCCCGCCGTTGCAAAAAACGGTTGACCGCCTCCACTGCCACCCATTTCTTTCGCGAGTTCGCGCACGATATTCCCTGCATTGAGGTTTTTAGATTTTGCCAATTCTTCCGAGATGCGTACACTCAAAATAGGTTTGCCATTTGTTATTGCACCCAAAACAATAATTGAAGGCGCATTGAGCGCTTTTTCTAAATTATAGCAAAGTGTTTTTTGTGCGTTCGTATCTCCAAAATCGAGTTCAGCGACAATAATTTTTGTGCCATCGGCATTTGTAATCGCTTGTTTAACCAAAATATCTTGAATCGCGTGGAGCTTTTCGTTTTCAAATTGCTCGATGCGTTTTTGCAAACGTTTGTTTTCTTCTTGCAGCGATTCTACTTTTTCAACCACACTGCCCGACACATTCAATGCGCGACGCACCGCGTGTAATTCGCCCAGTGCAGCATTAAAATATTCTTCTGCTGCTTCCGAAGTTACGGCTTCAATGCGTCGAACGCCTGCTGCCACTGCACTTTCAGAAGTAATTTTAAAATAACCAATTTCACCCGTTGCATCAACGTGGCAACCTCCGCACAATTCAATACTATACTGCGGATCAATCGTGACCATGCGCACAACGTCGCCATATTTTTCACCAAAAAGCATCATCGCGCCGGCTGTTTGCGCTTCTGCAATCGTCACTACTTTGGATGTGCGCGCAATATTTTCTCTAATTTTTTGATTAACGATGTGCTCCACCTCGGAAAGTTGCGCGTCCGTCATTTTTTCAAAATGCGAAAAATCGAAACGCAAATGTTCGCTACTCACCAAAGAACCTTTTTGCGCTACGTGTGTGCCGAGAACTTTTCGCAACGCCGCGTGTAATAAATGTGTCGCTGAGTGATTATTTTCTATTAATTGCCGACGCTCTGCATCAACGATGCAACGCACCGTAGGATCTTTTATGTGTTCGGGCAATTTATCAACGGTGTGAATAATCAAATCGTTTTCTTTGCGCGTATTCAAAACCAAAATTTTCTCGCCTTCAAAATACATTGCGCCTGTATCACCCACTTGTCCGCCACCTTCGGCATAAAACGGCGTGCGACTCAAAACAATTTGGAATTGCTCCCCTTTTTTATCTTTAACCAATCGGTATTTCAATACGTGCGATTTTTCTACGCGCAATTGATCGTAACCCACAAACTCCACCGAAGGCGTATCGTCAAGTACAACCCAATCACCCATTTGTTTCTCTGCATCGGCGCGCGAACGTTTTTTCTGTTGCAAAAGTGCCGCTTCAAAACCTACTTCATCAACCGTTACGCCACGTTCCGACATTATCAAACGCGTTAAATCAATCGGAAAACCAAATGTATCGTAAAGTTCAAACGCACTGGCGCCGTTTAAAACATTGTTGGTAATTTCAACTTGCTCAATGCGTTTTAAACCAGCATCGAGTGTGCGTAAAAATCCTTTTTCTTCTTCTAAGATTATTTTTGTAATGAAATCGACTTGCGCGCCAATTTCTGGAAAAACGCTGCCAAAATTTTCATTCAAAATCGGCATGAGTTGACACAAAAGAGGCTCAGAATAATTCAGAAAAGAATAATAGTAGCGCACTGCACGACGCAAAATGCGGCGAATAACATATCCTGCCCCT
>JAYVVO010000606.1:0-7536 GCA_043786955.1 Saprospiraceae bacterium | reverse complement strand
ACATACATTTGTTGGATTGATAGAAACTACGTAGAAAAAGCGTTGCTACAAATAATGACGCTTTTTTTGAAAACTGTAGAACCGTTAACCCAAACTCCATTCACTCTTACTGTTTTAAAAACCTCACTTACTCTGTACCAGATTTTAAAAAATATATTCCGCTCGATAAGGTTGCAACATTAAGTCTCAGCGCGTTTTTTGTCGTCATCACTAATTGCCCTAATAAATTAATGACTCGAAAATATGTATCGTCAATAGATAAAATATTTAATTCATCTCTGGCAATTAATGGATAGACGTTGAATGTTGTTGTTCTATTGGATGATCCCTTGTTCAACTCCTCTTTTGTAAAGGGTATTTTCTCTTAAATTAATCGTTATAAACATAGCGTCTAAAATTTTAGCTATTAATAAATCGAGTTTGTGCAATTGCGTTTTGGCATAGAAAAGTTTGTTTTATCTCTAAATATGTTTATAATTTCGTCACCAAAGTATAAAATATTTTTTATTTTTAAGAAATTCAACTAAATAATAATTTTTCATTGATTTTAGTTTTCGCAATTCATAAACTCCAGATGTAATGATTCAATTCAAATTAGATTAACTTTGCGCCGCACAAAAAATTAAAGTTTTAGGAAATCGTCAGGTTTCTTAGAATGAAAGCATAAAAACTCTTTCATTCCTTAATTCTTTCATTCCTTAATTCTGTTTTTAAATGAATTACCTCACACTCGAGAACGTTACAAAAAGCTACGGACCTAAAATTCTGTTTAAGAATATTGCTGTGTCTATCAATCGGGGCGATAAAATTGCGCTTGTTGCTAAAAACGGAACAGGTAAAACGACGTTGCTGCGCGTGCTTTCGGGTCAAGAAGGATCGGAAGGAGAACAAGCTAAAATTTTATTTGCGAAGGATGTTAGGATTGCTTTTTTAAATCAAGACCCAACATTCGAGAATTTTTCGACACCGCAACAAGCTTTGTTTGCGTCTCCTAATCCCGCATTGCAAGCCGTTGCAGAATATGAAACTGCTTTACATTCAGGCGATGACACGCGATTGCAAAACGCCATGATGCACCTCGAAGAATTGCGCGCTTGGGAAACGGAGGCGTTGGTAAAAGAAATTATGTCGCGTTTGGGCATTGATGAATTTATCAATCAGCGGATTACAACACTTTCGGGCGGTCAGCGCAAACGTTTAGCTTTAGCGTGCATCCTCATTGAGCAACCCGATTTTCTCATTCTCGATGAGCCAACGAATCATCTCGACCTCGACATGATTGAATGGCTCGAAGCCTATTTTGCGGCGCGACCTTCGTACACACTTTTTATGGTGACGCACGATAGGTATTTCCTCGATAGCGTTTGCAACACGATTATAGAAATGGAAAGAGGAAACGTCTATCGTTTCAAAGGGAATTACGCTTATTATTTAGAACAAAAAATATTGCGTGGTGAAATTGATGGTGCAACGCTCGATAAACAAAAAAAATTACTCGATAAAGAACGCGCTTGGATGGCCACAACTGCACCAGCGCGGACAAGCAAATCGAAAGTGCGTATCGAAGATTTTCATGACTTGAAAGAAGCTGTTACCGCCAAACGCGATAACGAATCACTTTCGATGGACATTAAAACGACGTGGCTGGGTTCTAAAATTGTGGAGTTTCATAACGTGAGTTTAGAAATTGGCGGCAAAAAACTACTGACCGATTTTTCTTACAAATTTAAACGTGGTGAACGTATCGGTATCGTAGGTAAAAATGGTGTCGGTAAAACAACTTTTTTAAAAATGTTGGTCGGTGAAATGCAACCCACTGGCGGAAAAATAATTATTGGAGAGACGATCAACTACGGTTATTACACGCAAGACGGAATGATTTTGAAAGAAGATCGCCGTGTGATAGAAGTCATTCAAGATATCGCAGAGTTTATTCCGTTAGAAAAAGGGCAGAAGATGACGGCGGCTTCGCTGCTCGAACGTTTTTTGTTTTCGCGTGAACAGCAACAAGTATATGCTTCACAACTTAGTGGTGGCGAAAAACGCCGATTGTATCTGCTTACCGTTTTAATGGGCAATCCGAATTTTCTTATTTTGGATGAGCCAACTAACGATTTAGACATTTTAACGCTCAACGTGTTGGAAGATTTTTTAGAAAATACATACAAAGGTTGTTGCATTATCGTTACCCACGATCGTTATTTTATGGATCGCATCGTGGATCATTTATTTATTTTTGAAGGGCAAGGCATTGTGCGAGATTCAAACGGGAACTATACCGAGTATCGCGAAGCATTAAAACTGGCGCAGCGCGAAAAACGCCTCGAAACAACGACGGAAA
The DNA here is from genome assembly GCA_043786955.1 of Saprospiraceae bacterium. GTDB lineage: Bacteria > Bacteroidota > Bacteroidia > Chitinophagales > Saprospiraceae > JAAFJT01. The sequence goes on along the minus strand of JAYVVO010000606.1, from coordinate 5,195 downwards.
AACCTGTCGCTGTAAATAATAAAGCTGGATTAAACGACACGGAGCGCAAAGAACTCCGCAAACTGGAACGTGATTTAGAAAAATTTGAATCTCGTAAAAAAGAAATTACATCTCAATTCGACAACGCTGGAAATCTTTCTGCTGCCGAAATCACAAAACTCTCGAAAGAATTACATGCTGTTGAAGCACAGCTTGAAGGAGTTGAAATGCGGTGGATGGAGTTAAGTGAAAAGTGATTTAAACCTCGCAAGTTTCTCAACCTCACAAGTTTCTCAAACCTACGAGGTTTAAAAAAAAATTACTTGGTTTGTCAAATAAAATTATTATGGAAGATTGGCAAATAGAATTTGAATGGTTGCGTGTGCGGCATTTTGTTAAAAAAGCACTCAAAACAGAAAAGCTGCCTGATTTGAATTTAGTACTCCTCATGGTCGGAATTCAAACACTCGGTTATTGGCAAGGAAAATTTACGAAAGAAGAAAAGCAAGATTTGATGCACATTGGCGTTTGCGAATTACTCAGTCATGAAGGTTACTTCGAGTTTATTGGTCGCGATGCGGATAATTGGCCGCAATACAACCAGAAACGACATATTGATATTGAAGGAGAAAAAAAACAAGAGCACGTGCTGATTGAAAACGCCATTCGTTTTTTTAAAGAATTGGATAAAGAAATAAGCTTTGAAGCCTAAACGAAGTAAAGACAACCGCTCATTTTTTTCATTTTAATCGTTAAATAGATTTTATTTCAGAAAAAATTGTTTTTACCGTAAATAAATATTAATTTTGCGCTCTCAAATTTTAGAGAAAGAAATATTTTTAAGAATTGTTGAGCCTCCATGCTTGGTGGCTGAAAAAATAATAAACGATGGCACATCACGCTTCAGCAAAAAAACGCATTCGTCAAACCGTAGCACGCCGTTTGAGAAACCGTTTTTATAAAAAAACAACGCGTACAGCAATTCGCTCTTTGCGCGCACTCACTGTAAAGGCAGAAGCTGAAAAGTTTTTACCTAAGGTAATCACCATGATTGATAAATTAGCGGCAAAAAACCGCATTCACAAAAACAAAGCGTCGAACTTAGTTTCAGGTTTAACGGTTCATGTAAACAAATTAGCGGTTTAATAAAAAATATATTCAACGCATACGCTCGTGTGGGTTGACTTTAAAAATCATTCGCTCTACCTTTGCGCAGAACGAATGATTTTTTATTTATGATACTACTTCCAACTTCGAGAAAAAAAATAAATTCCGAAAAAAACTTCTCCCTTTTTTTCTATCTTGCTTTCATTTTATTTTTTCAAAGCGTGCAACTGGGCGCGCAAAATTCTCTTGTCGCTTTGCATCGCGACCCTGCATTATTAAAAAAAGAATTTCCCTACAATATTCGATTGATTGATAGTGCTGATAAAATTTTTAATTCGGCTGAAGTTTTTAAAAAAAGCGATAAGCCTTTAGTGATTGTTTATTGGCTCACAACGTGCGGTCCGTGCCGATACGAATTAGACAATTTCAAGAAAAAATTTACAACTTGGCAAACGGAACAATCTTTCGCGTTGGTTGCAATCTCAGAAGATTTTGAAGCTAATCGCGCCAACTATATTAAACGCGTTGAACTTGAAAAATTTCCTTTTCCGACTTTTCATGATTTCGATCGCGAGTTCCCAAATGTTTTAGAAGGCGAATTGAACGGAATGCCGCAAATATTTATTTACAATAAAAAAGGAGAGATAGTTTTTCACAAACGCGGCTTATTGGTCGGTGATGAAAATGCGCTTTTAGCTTTAGTGAAAGAAGCCGCAAAAAAATAAAAAATCTTGTTAACTTTACGTCAATTTAGTTTTAAAATTCTTTATGGCGCACGAAGACGAAAGATGGCAACAGCGGTTTCAAAATTTTGAGAAAACTTTACTTTTTTTAGAAGAAGCGATTGCCATTAATGCACCAAGTATTTTTGAACAAGCAGGATTGATTCAATTTTTTGAAATAAGTTTTGAACTTTCATGGAATGTTATGAAAGAATACATGGAAGCACAAGGAATTACAGATTTACGTTCGCCGCGCGATAGCATAAAAAAAGCGTTTGAAATGGGTTTAATAAATGATGGACATCTTTGGATTCAAGCGCTTGAAAATAGAAATTTGACTTCGCACACTTACGATGAAGCACGTACAAAAAAAATTGTTTCCACAATTGAGCATACCTATATTCATATTTTGCGCGATCTTTACAATAAATTAAAACCCAAAAAATAATGTTTGGTCTGAGAGATTCTGACATTTCGGATATTATTCAAGTTTTGGAAAAATTTCCTGAAGTGGAATCGGCGCGGATTTTTGGCAGTCGCGCTAAAGGAAATTACAGAAACGGTAGCGATGTTGATTTAGCCGTTTTCGGAAACAATATTTCTTTTGAACGCATTATTCACATCAGTTCTGTTTTGAATGAAGAAACGGTGATGCCTTATTATTTTGATGTTCTGGATTATTATTCTATCGAAAACGCAGATTTAGTGAGACACATTGACCGCATCGGTAAAATCATTTATTCAAAAGAAAAACGTGTTTTAGCCGTGTAATACTTTTTCCAAAATTATATTTGCACTTCAATTACAAATAAAATCATAACTATTTATTCATAGGTTTTATTTCCTGTCCCAACTCAGTAGGGAGGGGAAATTTGATTAACGGATAAACAGATACTTAAATCCAAAACTGTGGAAATTCCAACGCCTTTTCATATTGATAGCGATTACATACAGCAATTTATTGAGCAAGCTCTTTATGAAGATGTGCGCAAAGGCGACATCACGGCACTCGCTTGCATTCCTTCCAATTTAAAAAATAAGGCTGTTTTAAAAATAAAAGATGCAGGCGTTTTAGCAGGCATGGAATTAGCGCGCCGTGTTTTTTTTTATCTCGATGCCGACACAATTTTCACCCCTTTTAAAAAAGATGGCGACGTTATTAAAGATGGTGAAATCGCTTTTGAAGTCACGTGTAACACGCAAGCACTTTTAAAAGCCGAGCGATTGGTTTTAAACGCAATGCAACGCATGAGCGGCATTGCTACATTGAGCAACACGTTTAAATCGGAAGTTAGTGACTTGCATGTAACAATTTTAGACACGCGCAAAACAACGCCGATGTTCCGTTATTTTGAAAAATGGGCAGTGGCGATTGGTGGTTGCGCCAATTATAGATTTGGTTTGTACGATTGGTTTATGATTAAAGACAATCACGCCGATGCTTCGGGCGGACTTAAAAACGCGATTGAACGTGTAACGCAATATAAATTAGTACATCCAGAAACGAAAAATTTTGGTTTAACCGTTGAAGTGCGCAATTTAGAAGAACTCGAAACCGCGCTCGCTATGCCGCAAGGCGTTGTAACGCGCGTCATGTTGGATAATTTTGCGCTGCCACAAATGAAAAAAGCTGTGAAACGCGTCAATAAACAAATTCAAACAGAAATTTCGGGTGGCGTAAATCTTAAAAACTTGCGCCGATTTGCACTCACAGGTGTAGATTATATTTCGTCAGGTGCATTGACGCATTCTGCGCGCAATTTAGATTTAAGTTTAAAAATTATGAAATAGTAACGCGCCTTGTTCATGCGCACAAAATTCTTAAAAGTTAAATTTTTATTTGAACGAAAACAAAATTTGCAACCGTCATAAATTGGTACGTAATTGGATTTTACGCAGGTCTCTGGTTTGATCTAAAATAAATTTCCATGAAACAGGTTATACTTTTTTCGTTTTTTTTATTTTTAGCCCGCATTGCAACAGCAACAATTTTTCCACCAGATTCACTTCCCTGCAAGGTTACAAATATTTCCTTTTTTGCGAATGGTTTTACTTACACTCAAGCTAATTGGACAAAAACTAGTGGCGACAGCAATTATACGTTTGAATACAAATTATTAAACGACACAACTAATATTTGGACGCAAATAGCTACAACCAATAATAATAACTATGCTACGATTGCAAATTTAGATCAATCTAAAAAATATGCTGCGCACGTGCGACACAACTGTGAATTTACCATTGATACGAGTGCTATTTTTATTTATAGTTGGTTAACAACTTATTTTTTACCTTCAATTGCATTCAATAGTATTTCTGATTCTGTCGTAAAACTTAGCGTATCAAATTCACTTGACTCATTTTACAAATCAACTGTTTCTGTTGGTTCCCCTTCTGGTAATTACTCAAAAACAATTACCCTAACAGATTCTCATTATGTTTATCTCACTGATTTCCCTAAATGCGATACGCTTTATGCGTCTGGCTACTCCTTTAGTGGCTATTTTAAATTACCTTCGCAAGGACCTCCAGCAACATTTAAAACGAGAGGTTGCACAAGTTGTCAGAAAATAAATTCTTTCGGATATGGTTCTCCAGAGGATGCTTTTCCACTTTTTTTTATTAGTTGGTACGGCACTGAACCTAATAATTTTATTATTCAATATAAACTTGCTTCAGATTTAGCATCAAATGTTTGGGTAAAAGATTCAGCAGTTGGCACATCCTACAATGCTCGAAACTTGAAATTTGGGGAAAACTATTTATTTAGAGTGATTCAAAGTTGTTACAGCAAATCAGATACGAGTTTCACGTATCATTTTTCGACCTACTGCCCCATCGTTTCAAATTTAACTGCGCGCACATCAAGTGATACAACGTTAATTTCTTGGTCTCAATACGATACTACGGTATTCGGCAAATCTACTTTTGAAATTCAGTATAAATTAGCGAGCGATTCACTATGGAGTGGTATTTTAAATTCTTCTACAAATAATTTAATGCTTCGCGGCTTAGCGTATTGTGGTAGTTACAACGTGCGGGTTCGCGCTGTATGCCATACTGCATACGCGCGCGATTGGTCTTACTCCACTTTTAAAGCAGGCAATCGCTGTTTTGGAATAGGGAATAAAAATACTCTATTGGATAAATTTATTTCGAGCATTCAAATTTCACCAAACCCTGGTTCAACTTCGCCAACGATTGAGTTTCAGTTGATGCATGAAAGCAACGTTTCTATTCGATTTTTGATGCAGTTGGTCGCGAAGTTTTCAATCAACGCATTGATAATATTGGTTTAGGATTTTTCTCTCAAAGTTTTGAAAATCTCGCTAATTTGTCAGCAGGTTTATATTTTATTTCACTCCAAACGGATGACGACGCGCC
>JAYVVO010000605.1:0-2652 GCA_043786955.1 Saprospiraceae bacterium | reverse complement strand
GAATTTCTTCGATAACAGCGTTAGCACGAACTAACAAATCTTCTTTGGTCGTAGAACTTTCATGTATTATGATAGGCTCTTGATTGAAAGCTAATTGATCGTAACTGATATGAGGATTTTGGTTTGTCATAACTTTTTTATTTAAAAACATAACAAAGTTAACACAACTTAGTTCATTAGATTCAATCTAATTTAATTGTTTTTATTTTTTTAGTTAAAAAGTAAGTTCAAGCTGAAATAAAGCTACCAATCGCGCCATTCGCTGGCAATTCCTTCTCCTTCCCCATAATCTTCTGGATTTAAATTGGCAGATAAAGAAATTTTATTAAAAAGTTCGCAGAGCTCTTCTCTCTCGCCCGTTTCAATAATCTCTGTCGAATCATTCAATTCATTAAGTGATTCAATGGCAATTTGAAATAAATCTTCCTTATCTTTTTTGGGAGCATCTTCGCCAATTTTAATCAAATTCATGATTAAATCATCAAGTATTTTTTGAGCTGCATCGCAATTTTACTTTGTGTATTGTGGTGGTCAATCATTTTCTGGGAGTTTACGCCAACCATCAATTGGGGAACCAACTTTTGTAGCTAATAATTTTTCAGAATAAATCATTTTGTATTATTTTAGTTGGACAACTATTAAAGAAAAATTTAGCCAAAAGATTATTCGCCCATCAATTCCTTAATTTTATTAGCCAAATCTTCACCGCGTAAATTTTGCGCAATAATTACGCCTTGTTTATCAATCAACATTGTACGCGGAATACTTTGTACGCCATAAGCGCGAGCAGCAGCATTACTCCAATATTGCAAATCGCTGACGTGATTACTCCACAGTAAACCGTCATCGTGAATGGCTTTTATCCAAGGTGCTTTATCTCTATCGAGGCTGACAGAAAAAACCTCAAAACCTTTATCGTGATATTTTTTGTAGAGATTCACAACGTTCGGATTTTCTTTTCTACACGGACCGCACCAACTCGCCCAAAAATCGAGTAAAACATATTTACCCTTCAAATCACTTAATTTTCTAACCACACCTGCTGTATCTGTTTGCGCAATTTCGGGTGCTGGCATATCAATCATTTGAGCACGCATGGTAGTTATTGTATTTGAAAGTGACAAAGCAAAATCAGATTGGTCTTGCGTAAAATCTTTCAAATATTGCTCACCGTAAGGAATTAATAAGGAACTGTTGCGTTCCATACAAGCTAAAACAACGCCACTCAAAGCAAATTTATAAGCATTGCTCTTTGCAGAAAATTTATTTAACACGGCATCAAAATACGTTTTTTGTTTCTTTTTTTCGAGCTGTAGCTCTGGCATTGTAATCACTGAAGCGTAATTTCTGACTGCACCCACCAATAAAGGAATATGATTGTAAGATGTATCGGCTAAATTGGCGTGTTGAAAATACGCACTACCAAAATAATCAATCTCGTCCGAATACTTTATTTTTTGCGGATCATTTTGAAAACTCGTATAGGTATCAATTGAAATTATTTTATGCAAAATAGGATTTTCTTTTTTCAAAGAATCTAAAAAAACTAATTTCGCTGCATCACATTGTTTTAAAGCGGCTTCATTGGAAGCACGTTGTGCTAAGTCGTTGTAATTGGTTTTATAAGCATTGGAAAGTGCGTATGTTTGTAATTTCAACGCATTCGATCTGGCTTGCGCTTTGTCGTAATTAGAATTTATTTTAGAATCTTTAACTTCCGCTGCTGACATATCGAAACAAGGTCCAGAAAGCTTTACGGTGCTTTCCGTTCCAAGAATTAATATTTTCAATCGTTTCACATCATCATTAACACCGAGCGCAAAAAATGCAGGCGCATTAAGCTGTTTAAATGAAAAAGTTACAACTCCATCGCCATTCACTACGCCTTTAGCATAATTTGTTTGCGTTAAACCTGTAATTTCGTAGAGTGTAAAAGAATCTACTTTGGAACAATTATCGAATGTACATGTGATGGTTACAGTTTTATCTAATTTCTGTAAATTTTGTTTCTGCGCAATTACACTCAAACTGTTAACTAAAATAAAGAAAGAAAGAACAAAACTATTAATTACTAAACTTAATTTCATGTTGAAGGCTATTTTATAAAATGCAAATTTAAGGGCAAGAATTTAAAAGTAAAGAAGAATTATTTTAGACTTGCTCAATACAATGTTAAAGCGTATTTTTAGTTTAAATATTTTCTGATTAGGGCAAAATTTTAATTATTTTAAGTAGAATGAAGTTATAATTTTAAAAATCTTCCATTCCTGACGTAATTTAGTTTCAAATTAAAAAAATATGGGAATAAACTATTTTTTTGATTCAAAATTTAAAAACCTAACAAATATCATGATCCATTTTTTACAAAAAATATTCATCACTTTAACTTTATTGACGCTCACGCAGAAAATTTATGCGCAAAAACTTACAATTTCTGAACCAATAAATATTTTTAATGCGGAAAGCTATGCACTTTCCGCTAAAATTAATGACCGTTTTTTATTTTTTTATTGGCACGCTGAACTTTTGACTGTAAATGCCCTCGATAATAATTTACGCAATATCTGGCAGAAAGAAATTAACATTGAAAAAAAATATGAAGTTAAAATTCTCGACGTGATACCAAATAAAATATCGTTTAACGTTATTGCG
>JAYVVO010000604.1:0-2655 GCA_043786955.1 Saprospiraceae bacterium | reverse complement strand
GCTTCGCCTTCCTAAAACCATAATTTCCGAATAACGTGACACAAAAAACTTTTACTATAAATTTTTAATTGTCGTTTATTTAATAACAACTACTTAAGTTCTTCCAAATCGTTGCGCATGAAATTTTCTATTTTTTTTGTTTCTCTGATTATTTCATTTTTTGTTGCTCCTGAATCGGAAGAAAAAGATTTAATTGGAAAATCGCCAGCTGTTATTGGTGTTTCACCCGATAGTTTACAAAAAGATCATCTCATTTTTTTATTTTCACCGACTTGTCCGCACTGCAAACGATTGACGCGCGGTGTGAAAAAAGAGCAGTCAAAAAATCATAACGTTACTGGAATTACTTTTGCAGGACACGAAGCTGAATTACAGATTTTTAAAGACTCGCTAAAAGTTAATTTTCCCATTCTTATCGTTGAGAAAGCACCCATTTATAAATATTTTAAAGGCACACCCCGATTTATTTATGTGCATGAGGGTATTATTAATGATGTAACAGATTCTTTGAAAGTATTTTAGTTTTCCATGCCATAAATGACTTGGATACAAATCGGTCAAGCCGACGGGGTTTTATTGGTTTACGTTTTATTGGTTTACGTTTCATCGGTTTACGTTTTATCGGTTTACGTTTTATCGGTTTACGTTTCATAGGGCTTGCGCCCTATGCTGATATGTGTCGCGCTTTCAGCGCTATTCTTTATTCCTTATTTCTTATTCCTTGTTTCTTATTTTCTGTCATTTTGTCGCAAAAATAGGAATGGCAAAATATTTGGGTGAGTGTATAAGAAAGAAATCATAAAAAAATAATAATCATGTCTCACACGGAAGATATTTTGAATAATAAAGAAGAATTTGAAAACGAGCCGAATATTGAAACGTCGGATTTACAACATGAAAAAGTCGAAGCAACTGCCGTAGGTTCTGACATAGAAGTCGCGACTGCACAGATAGAAGAATTAAATACGCAGGTTAAAGAATTACGAGAAAAAGTGTTGCGTCAACAAGCAGAGTTCGATAATTTTAGAAAACGAACACTCAAAGAGAAATCAGATATAATTTTAACCGCTTCGCGTGACACTATGTCAGCGCTTTTGCCTGTTGTTGACGATTTTGACAGAGCCGAAAAAAACGGTGCTTTAAATGATGGAACGAAATTAATTTATAATAAATTGGTTCAGACATTGGCATCAAAAGGTTTAAAACCTATGGATTCACCATCGGGCAGCGAATTTAGTCCGGATGAACACGAAGCAATAACGGAGATTCCTGCTGGTGATGCTTTAGTAGGCAAAGTGGTTGAAACGGTTGAAAAAGGATATTTTTTGAACGATAAATTAATTCGACACGCAAAAGTTGTTGTCGGCAGATAAAAATAAAATTAATAATACACTGATAAATAAAGGATGAGTTCGCTCGTCGAAAAATATAAGTCATGACGAAAAGAGATTATTACGAAATCTTGGGTGTGCCAAAAGGTTCTGATGAAGAAGCGATTAAAAAAGCTTATCGCAAATTAGCGATGGAAAATCACCCAGATAGAAACCCAAACAATAAATCGGCTGAAGATAAATTTAAAGAAGGTGCCGAAGCGTATGAGGTTTTAAGTAATCCGCAAAAGAAAGCGGCTTACGAACGCTATGGTCATGCAGGTGTTGATGCAAATTCTGGCGGTGCGCGTGGTGGCAATTACGACAACGTAGAAGATATATTTAGGAATTTTGGTAATATTTTCGACGACGACAACAGCCCATTTGGTTCCTTTTTTGGCGGCGGCGGCGGGCAGCGCGCGCGTGGCACTCGCGGAAGCGATTTGCGCGTAAAAATTAAACTCACGCTGGAAGAAATTGCAGCGGGTGTTAATAAAAAAATTAAAGTTAAAAAGCAAGTAACGTGCGGTAATTGCAACGGTTCGGGCGCTAAAGACGCTAATTCTGTTTCAGTTTGTAATACTTGTAAAGGTTCGGGTTATACGCGCCAAGTTAGAAATACTTTTCTTGGACAAATGGCTACAACTGCTACTTGCCCAACGTGTAAAGGTTCCGGTAGAACGGTGATTGCAAACTGCGGCATTTGTAAAGGTGTGGGAACCGTTGTGAGTGAAGAAACACTGGATTTAAATATTCCGGCTGGCGTTGTGGATGGTATGCAATTGCAAATGTCGGGAAGAGGAAATGCGGGTGCAAAAGGCGGTGAAAATGGTGATTTGCTTATCAATATTGAAGAAATTCCGCACGAATTATTTGTTCGTGAGAATATGAACATTCACCACGAAGTCTATATTAATTTTGTGGATGCGACTTTGGGAACTAACTTGGAAGTCCCGACACTGAATGGTAAAGTGCGTATTAAGGTTGCGAATGGCACACAAGCAGGAAAAATATTTAGATTAGAAGGTAAAGGTTTACCATCGGTTCAGAGTTATGGTCGTGGCGATCAACTCGTTCATGTGAATGTTTGGACGCCTAAAAAATTGAATGAAGAGGAGCGCGTACTCTTAGAAAAATTACGCACAATGCCGAATATGCAACCCACACCCGATAAGGAAGAGCGCGGTTTTTTTGAGCGATTGAAAGATACGTTCAAATAGTGATTATTTGGAGAACAACTTTCGAGGTAATGTAACAATTCAGACCTAACAGATTTTATGAAAAT
>JAYVVO010000603.1:0-2664 GCA_043786955.1 Saprospiraceae bacterium | reverse complement strand
TACGTATAGAGCCATTTTACGAAGGAATGCCACCACCACAAGGATTAAATGTTCGCGCAACAGAAGAACACGTTTTGCCGTGGGGTGGAAAATTAGTTTTTAATAACTGCATCGTCGGTGGTGTCGTGGATGCGCGATTCATGTCGGCTATTTTAAAAGGTATTATGCAAAAAATGGTGGAAGGACCATTAACGGGTAGTCATGTGCGCGATATACGTTGCAGTGTGTACGATGGAAAAATGCACGATGTTGACTCAAACGATATGGCTTTTCAAATTGCAGGTGCGCAATGTTTTAAAGAAGCATTCCCGAAAGCCGCCCCACAAATTTTAGAACCTATTTATACACTCAACGTTTTGTGCGCAGCTGATTCTATGGGTGATGTCATCGGCGATTTGCAAAATAGGCGTGCTATTATAATGGGAATGGATAGTGAAGGATTGTATCAAAAAGTATCGGCGCGCGTTCCGCTCGCAACACTAAACGATTATTCTAAAACGTTGCGCGCTATAACACAAGGTCGTGCTAAATTCGATATGCACTTTTTAGAATACCAAATCGTCAGCGCAGATGTTCAATCGCAACTCATTGAAGCGCATAAACGAGAAGCAGCAGTTCACGAAATGGCGCATTAGAATATCTCCAGTTTGTGATTTCGAAAGACGGTCTGAAATTAAAGAACTAAAAGGGTTGAGTTAACATTCAACCTTTTTAGTTCTTATAATTTAGAGTTACCATTAAATCATATCCTCTTCATACTTATTATACTCATTACAAATTACATCTTCTAAAACATGGAAATACTTATCAGGCAAGCCAAGCCCGAAGAAATTAACATTCTACTGGAATTTGAAAAAGGAATCATCGTGGTAGAACGACCCTTTGATAGTACGTTGAAAGAAGGTGAAATTCATTATTACGATTTGCTGAAACTGATTGTATCGGATGATGCAGAATTATTGGTTGCTGTTTGGGGCGATGAATTGGTTGGCTCGGGATATGCTAAAATTTTGACCGCAAAACCCTATCACAAACATTCGCAATATGCGTATTTGGGATTTATGTACGTGAAACCATCGTATCGTGGAAAAGGTGTAAATCAAAAAATTATTGACGGATTATTTCAATGGTCAAAAGCAAAAGGGCTCTCAGAAATAAGACTTGAAGTGTATAATGAAAATGAAGGAGCAAAAAAAGCTTATTTTAAAAGTGGTTTTAAACCCAATTTATTGGAAATGCGGATAGAGATTTGAATAAATTACTAAAAGCTTAAAGGATTCAAATGTGTGAACTATATTCTTGAAACTATTTATTGGGCATTCCTTTTCCTTAAATGTAATACTGCATGCGGTGATTGTTCAACCGATAGAAATACAGTAAAATCTGTTATAGTCATTTTAGATAAAAACTTATCGGGAAAATAGAGATAAATGATACAGACTCGACCATTTTTATTTTTAGCTTGGGTGCTAATCAATACTCGTAAATCCAAAACGATAAAATTTAGTGATAGTTGCAGCAGGGAAACTATAATTTAAATTTCACTTTCTTTTGTTTCATCATTGTCAATCTTTGAAGAGTTGATACTTTTTAAAGCAGACTCTGATATTTTATTCAACTCAATAATAAAATCTGATTGGGAATATACACCCTTAAGATAATCATTTTCCTATTTGTAATAGCGGCTACTTAATAGAATTGAATCATTATGCAGAGGATGATTTGGGTCATTTGTAAACTTTGAAAAAATTTCCAAAGCTTCTTCTAATTTTCCAAGTCTAATATGTTCTTTAATTTCTAAAACCATAAGATTTTTATAGATTTCAAACCATGTCAGCTTTTAATCTTTTTAAGTTAAAATCAATTTTAATATCCAAACACCCTCGCCGCTCCATTATTCACTCCAAACACAAGCATTTTTTTATTTTTTTGTTTAATTATTTCTGCGCTACGTATGTCGCCGTGCAAAGAAAAAGGTGAAGGTTTTTGCGCTGTGAATTGTTTATTGCCAGCATTGTGTAAAAACGTACCGTAATCGGCTTCGTAAATTCCAGTTTCGGGTTTAGCGCGCGATTGATTGCCAGCGGTGACAATATCTATTTTTCCATCGTTATCAAAATCGTCTAAAGCAATTGCATAAATCGGTGCGCGCTGTGCTTCGAGCGGTAGAGGTTGCGCATCAAATTGCGCATTTCCCAAATTATAAAAAACAGTTGATGCCAATGTTTGCACTTGTGCGTGAATAGTTTTTGCGAGTTTTTCTTTTCCAAAAATATCTTCCGCCGTCTGACCTTTATAATCTGCAAAATGCAAATACTTTTTTTTGAGTGTAGGTAATTGCGAAACCATATCGGGTCGCAAGGCGCATGGAAAAGATTTGTCTCCTTCATACTGACAAATAATTGGTTCGGTTGAACCGTTGCCGTCAAAATCACCGACATATAAATCGAGCGGATGGGCGACATCAGCGTGGAAGCGCGCATTCAAACCGAGATTACCGCACACTAAATCGGGTTTGCCGTCACCGTTTATATCCGCAATTCGGCAAACATTCCACCAACCACTACTGTTAGGAATTTCTGTTTTTCGGAATTTTTTACCATCGTTTATTAAAATCGTAATCGGCATCCATTCGCCGCATAGAACAATATCTAAATCGCCGTC
>JAYVVO010000602.1:0-7602 GCA_043786955.1 Saprospiraceae bacterium | reverse complement strand
CGTACTTAGCGGTTGACGGCGGAAACGTAGAAATCGTTGACATCACAGACGATATGGTTTTGCAGTTGCGCTGGATTGGTAATTGTATCGGCTGCCACATGAGTTCGATGACGATGAAAGCTGGTGTAGAACAATCCGTCAAAGCGCGCATTCCTGAAATTAAATCTGTTATAGCACTTAATTAGTTGGTGGTTAACAGTTGAGAGTTGTTAATCGCGTGTTTTTTGCCAACGGTCAACTATTCACGGTCAACTAAATTCTATGAATCGTTCAGAACTTATTCAAACTATTGGAGAAAAAAAAAGTTTTTTATGTGTCGGACTCGATTCTGATTTTGAAAAACTACCTACGCATCTGTTGAAAAAGAAAAATCCCCAATTTTTATTTAATAAAGCGATTATTGATGCAACACGAGAACACTGCGTAGCCTATAAAATAAATACCGCATTTTACGAATCCCAAGGTGTAATTGGTTGGAAAGCAATGGCAGAAACGGTTGAATACATCGGTACTTCGCATTTTATTATCGCCGATGCTAAACGCGGCGATATCGGCAACACCTCGAAACAATACGCTAAAGCATTTTTTGAAACACTCAATTGCGATGCGATAACTGTTGCGCCGTATATGGGCGAAGATTCAATTCGTCCATTTTTAGAATACACAGATAAATTCACGATTGTTTTAGCGCTCACTTCAAATGTAGGCGCAGCAGATTTTGAAGTACCGAACGACTTGTATAAACGCGTCATGCAAAAAACGATGGAGTGGGGGAGCGTAGATAATTTAATGTTCGTGGTAGGTGCAACGCGTGCCGAAAAATTACAAGAATTACGGAAGTTTACACCGGATCATTTTTTTTTAGTTCCTGGTGTAGGTGCGCAAGGTGGCAATTTATCGGATGTCATAAAATACGGTAATAATGCAGACGGCGGATTACTTATCAATTCTTCACGTGAAATTATTTTTGCGGATAGCAGTAACAATTTTGCACAAGCAGCGGGGCTCAAAAGTGAGAATATAAAAGACCAAATGCAAAGAGCAAAGAGCAAAATGTTATAAGAATGAACCCACCCGAATCTTTTCCTAAAAAAAGTTAATGATGCTGTAAAATAAAAAGACTTTGAAGAAATCTATGTGATTTTTCAAAGTCTTTAATTTTTATTAAAAAATTACGCCAAAATTTTATTTACGGTGTAATAATTATTTTAGAGATTTCCTTTTTTCAATTCGCTCACAGCAAAGTCAGCCGAGCGCGCAGTCATTGCCATATATGTCAATGAAGGATTTACGCACGCAGCAGATACCATGGCAGCGCCATCTGTCATAAATACATTTTTACATTCATGCACCTGATTCCATTTGTTCAAAATAGAATCTTTAACAGAATGTCCCATGCGCGCCGTTCCCATTTCGTGAATTGCCATACCAGGCCAAGAACCTCTATCGTAAGTATGAACATTTTTTAAACCTGCTGCTTCTAACATTTCTGCAGCATCGTTCATCATATCTTTGCGCATCGCCAATTCATTCTCTTTAAATTCTGCATCAAAAACAACAGTTGGCAATCCCCACACGTCTTTTTTGGTGTAGTCTAACTTCATGTTATTCGCTTCATACGGTAAACATTCACCAAAACCGGTCATACCAAATTTCCATTTACCAGGTTCAGTAGCGCGATCTTTCATTTCTTCACCGAAACCAAGTTCAGCAACAACGCGATGCCAACCTTCGCGACTTGCACCGCCTTGATAACCAAAACCGCGTAAATAATCGCGTTTATCGCTACCGATATTTCTGTAACGTGGAATATAAGTCCCGTTTGGTCTGCGACCAAACGTATATTTATCATCAAATCCTTCTGCTTCACCGCTTGCACCTGTTCTGAAATGGTGATCCATTAAATACTTTCCTAAAACGCCAGAACTATTACCTAACCCATTTGGAAATTGTGGTGAAACAGATTGCAACATCAATGCTGTGGACCATATAGTACCACCATTGACAAAAATTATTTTAGCTTTATATTCTGTTACTTCCTTAGTTAAACTATTTATGACTTTTACACCACTAGCTTTTCCTTTTTTAGCATCGTAAACAATTTCCGAAGCGATAGAATTTGGAAGAACAGTTAAACGATTGGTTGCCATCGCTGGCGGCAAAGTTGTAGATTGCGTACTGAAATAAGCGCTGAATGGACAACCACGAGCACACATATTACGGTAGTTGCAATGGCTTCTACCGTTATGGTTTTCTGTGAGATTTGCAACGCGACCGATTGTAACGTTTCTACCTGCGTATTTAGATTCAATACCTTGCTTGATATATTTTTCAACAACGTTTAAAGGCATTGGCGGCAATAATTGCCCATCAGGATATTGCGGTAAGTTTAAGTTTTCACCCGAGATACCAGCAAATTTTTCCACGTAATCATACCAAGGTTTCATATCCGCATAGCGAATAGGCCAATCAATAGAAATACCATCTTTTAGATTTGCTTCAAAATCAATATCCGAGTGGCGATACGATTGACGACCCCACATGATTGATTTTCCACCCACAATATTTGGTCTAAACCAATCAAAACGTTTTTTTTCAGCGTAAGGCGCATCGGCATCTTTAACCCAAAACTTTGCGTTATGACCATTATATGGATAATCGCGCGCCAAAAATTGGTGCGTTTCTTTTTGTTCCATTGTTAGTCTATCGCGGTGTTCGTATTCCCAAGGGTCTTTATTGGTCTCAGCGTAACCTGTTATATGTTCTAAAGCGTTACCGCGTTCGAGCATTAATACTTTTAGTCCCTTCTCGGTTAATTCTTTAGCTGCCCAACCGCCAGAAACGCCCGAACCAATGACGATGGCATCATAAGTTCTTTTTTTTAGGCTTTCGCTACTTGTAAAATCCATATTTATTTAGTTTGAAAACCCAGAAGTTTTAAGAATTTATTGGGTTTAATAGTTTGTAATTAATTTGAAAGCGAATTTACCCAAGTCGCGATTTTAACTAAATCAGCTTTAGGAACAGTTGGTAAAGCAGCCATAGCAGGATAGCCTTCCCAATCTTCGGGTTTAGGTTTAGCAACTAAAGCAGCAAACTGTTTTGTAGAATATTTTTTTGTTGCTACGTCTTCCCACGAAGGTCCAATCATTTTTTTATTGATTTTGTGACAAGTATAGCAAGTGTGTTTCTGCAATAAAGCATTAATTCCTTCTGGAATTGTTTTTTTTGCATCTTGTGCTTTCACTGTAAATCCAGCACCAACTAAAAGAAAAAATAAAGCAGCGCGTAAAAACATAATGAATTAAGGATTAAAAATTAAATAATTAAGAGGTTAGTGATAAGGAAAAAGAGATAAGGAATAATTAAGAGTCAATAAGAAAATAATTGGTGAACTAATAATCGTTCCTTATTCCTTAAATATTATTCTGCCCAAGCTTTTTCACCTTTTTTATAAGGCACATCGCCATCGTATTTACCTGGAACAGGCTCATAACGTAACGCTTGTGTCGCTCCAATTTCAGATGTGAAATAACCAAAGACTGTCAAATTTTTCATCGTTTTGAAAAAATGTTCGCCTGGTTTAAATTTCTTGTCATTCGTGTAAGAATCAGTTTCTGCCAACTTAAGCATTGCAATTTGCTGCTCGTTTGAACAATCCAAGAAATTTTTACCGAATTTTTCAACACTGTCGGAATCTAATTTATCTAGACCTTTAAAAAATATTTCTTGATCTTTTTGAGGCGTGCAATCTGCGACCATTTTTTGAATGAATGCAGGCACTCCGGCAGCTTTAGCACCAGGCGTAGAAGTTGTGGGCACAATAATGTCAGCCACTTGAGCAATTATGGCGGATTGGTCAGCACTGAATCTAACAGATTTATTTAAAATTTTGGGTGATTCCCATGCTTTCAAAACATCAGGTAGAAATAATGTAGAACCAAAAAATATGGCAGCCCTTTTTATGGCTTCGCGTCTTGAAACAGTCATAATATTGTTAGTTTAGAATAATCAGTTCAGAGAAATTAGGAAATTCTGAAATTTTTCATTATTTCATTTATTAATTCCTTAATTTCTATTTCTCGTAGGGTTTTAATAATTTTTTTATATTCTTGTAACACACTTTCAAATCTTCAACGGGCGTTTTTTCGTAATGCTCTAATTCTAAAATTAACATTCTGGCGCCACCTTTTTTCATATTTTCTAAAGTTGTATCAAAATCCACTTTTCCTTGACCAAGAATTACAGTTTCTTTATCATTCTCTTGCGAAAGATCTTTCAAGTGCAAGAGTTCAAACCTGCCTGGATTAGATTTAAATAAATCTACGGGCTGACGTTTGGCATACGTTGACCAACAAATATCAAGCTCAAAAGTAACGTTTTCAGGCGTTAGCGTTTTAAGCATGTAATCATACATAACTTCTGATTCCAACTTATCGAATTCAAACCAGTGATTGTGATAACCAAAACGAATCGCTTGCGTGTTACAATACTCACCAACTTTATTTAAAAACTCGCAATAGTTTTTGAATGCGTCCAAAGTTTTACGGTCTTTGTTATCCGTCCAGGGATTTATAAAATACCGTTGTCCCATTTTTAGCGCATCTTCAACAGCTTTTTTGAAATCGTCCGTAAAATCTTTTTTCACGTAATCGTAATGCTTTGCCGTTGTTAAACCAAAATGCGCAGAAGGCATTTTCATTTCATACTCTTTCAATATTTTGCGAAACTCGCTCGGAGTTTTACCAAAAATTTTTCCGTTATTATAACCAAAACCTTCTACGTAATTAAACCCAATTTTCGCGAGCGATTGAATAGTTCCTTCCGTATCGTCATTGATGGTATCGCGAACGCTATAAAGTTGAACACCCACTAATTTTTCTTTCAGAAGCTGTGAAAAAGGGAGCAATGAAGGCGATGCGGCGGCTAAAACAGCACTTCCTAAAAACTTTCTACGCGATAGATTAAGCATAATTGACTTTGTGGAATAAAAATACAAACGCAAATATAAATACCAAATTTTAAAACAAGAATTAACTAATTATTGAGATTATTTATTTTCTATAAACAGAGCTAAAGCGAATAATTTTACAAATCTGCTGAAATACAGACGATAAAGTAACACAAAAAAACATTTTACACAACGACTTTAAGAAAACTTTAATGGTTTCAAGTTTTAGTCGAGCGTAACAATTATTTTTTTGTACGGACTTCCTTTTTCTATATCAACTTTATAAGCAGAAGAGTTTTTGGAAAGCGGAATATCATAAGTTAAATCCTTCCCACCATCTTTTACTTCAATCATTAAATGCGTATTTTCGATGCGTGAAATTTTTGAATGAAGAATAAAATCATCGGTCGGTGTGACTTCTGGGAAATTTTTTTGCAGTGTTGCTCCATTAGGAGTTTCAATGGTTTCGTGTTCCCGAATCGCTTCACCCACGTCTTTAGTTCCTTCTTTTACAGCTAAAATTTTAGACGGTACGAAGGGTGCTTCTACAAATTGTTTACTCGAATCAATCAGCCAAACGGTAACAAAGGGTAATTGCGCAGATTTATTTTTTTCAAATTGCAAAGTGATGCTTTTACCTTCAGCCGTTTTTTGTGTTTCTATTTCTGTAAAATTTTTTCTTTTTCCAACAGGCGGTTTTTGCCAAAGTCCACGCAAACCGTCGCTCGCTTGATCGAGACTTCCCAGTGGCGGAATTTCATAATATGCCGATACTAAAAAAGCAAGGACTATACCACTCGCCCAAAATATTTCGCGCGGAATTTTTTTTGCAGTAGAATTTGGTTCAATGGCAGTTGTGGCGCTATATTTTTTAAGCGATCCCCAATTGTTTTTAATGTGGTACATGGCTACAAAAACAAACGCCACGCCAAAAGTTAAATGTATGCCCGACGTTACATGATTATGGCTGATTGCAAAAAGCCACAAACCTGTGAATGATAGCACTAAAATAACGCCAGCCATTGTGAGGCTGACTAAATTTTTATTTTTCATAGAACCAAATTTTTTTGAAAGAAGACTTAATTTATATTCGGGTGCAATCTATAAAAAAGTTTTTAAAAATTATAGAAAAGATAATTCAAAATTTTTTATTGAACTGTTTAGAACAATATTTATTGAAGTTTTGGAAAGTGCAGCTCACCTAAACATTTATAGTAAATAGAAAATTTGGTAAGGTAAATTTAAGTGTACTTTAAAATGAAAGAAACTAAATTGAAGTGACTTTACCTTTATAACTGATATGACGCAAAGAGGTGCAGAGCACCTTGACATAGTTCAATTTGGGTTAAGGTGCGCTGCACCTTGCGTAATTTTATTTTACAGAGTTCTACAAATGTTTAGGTGCGCTGCACCTTGCATTACATCAATTTTTATGTACTAAAAAATATTACTGCTCACATACATCATATTTCGAAGTCTCGTAAGTTGAGTTTTTTACAATTCCTTTAAATTGTTGTGCTAAAGCTAAACGTTCAGCAACTTGTTTATTCGAACAAACATATTCTGAATTTGCAGCAGAGCCTTTAAATCGTTGAGCAGCCAAGTACAGTTTTGATTTTGGGTTATTCTCTTCTTCAATTTTATTATCGGGTACACTGTTTTTTTTACTCTCTTTGGGAATAAAATTAAGTTTTGATTGCTCAAGGAATTGCGCAAAAATTTCCTCATCAACCAAATGCTTATCGAATGAAATGATAAATTTATTGGGAGCAGTTCGCACTGTTATAGCTTCTGTAAATTAAATTTTTATAAAGTTAATTTATTTTTGAAACCAACCAAAATTATTGCACTGCCTTTTCAATCGCACTTTCCAAACTACCGCCGTCTTCACTGATTGCAATAATTTTTCCTGTTCTATCTAAAAGATATTGTTTCGGAATGCCTTGAACTTTATATTCAACAGCCGCAGCATTATCCCAACCATTTAAATCGGAAACGTGGTTTCCCCAAACCAAACCATCTTTCTGAATGGCACCAAGCCAAGCGTTTTTATCTTTATCGAGCGAAACGGAAAAAATTTCTAAGCCTTTTGATTTATACTTATTATAGGTTTGCACCAAAGCGGGATTTGAACGGCGGCACGGTCCGCACCAACTCGCCCAAAAATCGATCAATACAATTTTACCTTTTAGGTCAGAAAGTTTTAAAATTTTATCATTCGTGGAAGGCAAAGCAATATCAGGGGCGATAGTTCCGACATTTGCACTTGTTTTGAGCGTTGCTAAATATCGGCGTAATTGTGTGAGTGTAACTGCAAAATCTTTAGCATACGGTGAACCTGGATACGTTTGATTCAAACGTTCTGAAATGTTTGTCATGACGGGTAAATATTCAGGTGCTGCAAAATCGCGTACATTTAATGCAGTCACCATAGCAACCAAAGGGTTTGGCGTTGTCTGAACAAAGTTTACTAAATCTTGCGTCGTTTTTTTATTAGTTTGCACATCGTTCATAACATCCAAATACGTTTTTGTATCGTCTGCGCCTTCAACTGTGTATTGCGTGGTTTGCAAAGTAGCTAAATCGGCGTTAACCTTAATGTCTTTTTCTTTGCCGTTTAAAATCAGATTGAGTTGTTTTTCACCAACTTT
>JAYVVO010000601.1:0-7608 GCA_043786955.1 Saprospiraceae bacterium | reverse complement strand
ACACATACGCCATCCGACCAATTCTCGGTCCGCCATACACTTGAAACTGTTGATTATCAAAAAGATTTGATGCACCAAGTTTAAGCGTTGAATTTATTTTCTGAATTCCCAAACTTACTTGTGCATCCACTAAATCATACGTTGGTACAAAACCTGTAAATTGCGGAGAACCTTCGTAATTGAATCCTTGAATCCATTTATAAGTCATATTAAATCCAAAACTTGTTGAACTATTAATCGGTAAATCGCGCGCCGAGACACTTAAATTAAATTTATTTTGTGGCGTATTAAACGCTGGAATTATTGAATCGGTTCGCGCTGTATTCAACACGTTCCACGAATAATTTCCCGCTACTTGATAATATTTGGCAAAATAATGATTTATGCCGACCGAATAACCTTGTGTTGTGACTGAGTTTTCAGCATTAGAAGCGAAACGATAAACTTGAATATTGCGAGGCAAATTGAAATTGGATGCAAAAATATCTGCTTTTACGCCCACGCGATAACCGATAAAATCAGTGTAGTAGCTATAGTAATAACTCATATCAATGAAGGTGTTTCCAAACAATGTCGTTCTATAACCTACTTCAATTGATTTTACTTTTTCAGGTTTAATCGGATTCAGTTTGAAATAACGTAATAAATCTGTAAAGCGCCCACCATTTAAAAAACTTACAAATGAACCAGCGGTGATAAGGCTATCGGTGCCGTTAATATTACCTTTCAAAATAGCTGGACCCACGTTAAGATTCAAGTACTGATCATTTAAAGTAGGATTTCTAATGGCTGAGTTTAAGCTCAAACGCACATAATTTATTTTATCGGGTTGATAGACGAGTGACGCAGCTGGAGAGAATAGATAATCAAAGTTTTGGTTTTTATCCATACGCAACGTAGCGTTTAGTCTAAACTTATCATTTGCAAATTTCTTTTCAATACCTGTATAAAGTCCAAATTCTGAATTTGTAATAACAACATTGCCTGTATCTGAAAAAATTGTACCCGCTGATTTAGGTGTGTATAAACGGTAATTACCACCAACCACCCACTCATTCACAAAGCTTGGTTTAAATTTATATTCTCCTTGAACGTGATAAAGTGCCGATTTATCATAAAAACCTGTTCCACTTCCTAAGGTTCTTCTACCAGACTTAGTAGTAATTAATTGATTTAATGCTTTCTGAAAAGCTGTAGTTCCTGGCACTAAAAATGGCGTGTTCGTATTTGAAGTATCTGCATAATTACGAGCATCATTCTGCCATTTAAAAAGTGAGTCATTATATTTTACATAAAAAGCATTGGCAGCATTTTGGTCAAAATTATTTGTCAGACGCATCGTGATAGGATCATAAACTGTCGTTAATTGCGGAAAACCTAACTCACGAGCGTGTGGCACAATATTGCGTTGCCAATAAGTTACATAATTTGGACCCCATGCATCAGGTTGCTTAGATTGTTCTTGCAACAAAAGGGC
Source organism: Saprospiraceae bacterium (assembly GCA_043786955.1). Classification (GTDB taxonomy): domain Bacteria; phylum Bacteroidota; class Bacteroidia; order Chitinophagales; family Saprospiraceae; genus JAAFJT01. Next base: position 6,131 of record JAYVVO010000601.1, on the reverse strand, counting down.
AGTGAAATAGGGATCGTAAGAATCGCCTGCGTCTTCATTCGTGGCGTAAGCGCGCAGGAAAAATTTATCTTTTTGGCGAATTTCCAAACGATTTTGGAAGAAAAGAATATTTTTTAAAGCAAATCTATTATCGCCTTGATATACTGTATTACCTCCTCCAAAACTCGAAGATAAAATTAATTCTGTTGATTTATCTGCCGCCGCTGGATTTAAACGGTAATAAAAACTGGCGTTGGCTTTGTTGTTTTGTACATTGTAATCTACTAAATCACTTTCATTATAGCCCGTCCTATGGAATGAACCTAAATTCATAAAATTCCAAGGCTGTGCCTTACTGATTTCAGTATAATCGAAAGTAGCTTCATATTCATCGCCATATCGGTTAACAGCATCGTATCTTCCAGGATTTGTTTTACTATCTTGTGAGCCGTAAACGGGATCATAATTTTTTGCTTCCCAATCGTGTGCTTGAAAATGAGAGAAATTAAATTTATAACCAAAAATATCTTGCCCTGCTTTATTTTTAAAAGCATCCGCATATCGCAATGCCACATCTACTAAATTTCTTTCGCCTGTTTTAACACTCGCTGAAAGTCCTTTCGAATAAAATGGGCTTTTTGTTTCAATACTTATTACGCCATTGAACGCGTTTGGTCCGTAAAACGCTGAGCTTGCACCCGCTACTAAATCTACTTTAAGTACATCAAGTTCTGAACTACCGAGAAAATTACCGAGCGAAAAATTTAAACCTGGCGCTTGATTATCTACGCCGTCAATAACTTGGAGCGAACGGACAGGACTCGTTGAGTTAAAGCCACGCGTATTAATAATCGTAAAACCGAGACCTGCCGTTGTTAAATCAACGCCTTTTAAATTACCGAGACCTTCGTAAAAACTCAGCGCAGCCGTTTGTTTTATCGCCAACCGATCCATACTTTCAACCGTCAATGCAGATTCTTGTTGTTTTTCAGAAACGCGTTGCCCTTTAATGACAATTACGTCAATATTTTGCGTAGAAGATTGTAATTTTATATCTATCGGCATTTGTGTTGCCGTTGTAACAATAATTTCTTTAGATGCGTAACCACTGAAAGAAATAAGCAGGGTGAGCGGAAATTTTTCAACGGTTTCAAAACTGAAAGTACCGTCAGGTTCAGTGACTGTGCCAGTTGTTGTACCTTTAATAAGTACCGTAGTGCCAATCATTGCTTCATTGTTGGTGCTATCTTTAATGCTACCACTAATTTTATTTTGTGATTGCAGTGCATTCATGCACATGGCAAACAGAATAATAAGTGCGTATTGTGCGTATTTATGAAACGTCATTTGTAGTGAGTTTAAATCTTGTCAATTATATTTCTTCGAGGGGTGAAATTATACAAATTTACTTACGTGATGACAAATTTGAAATAAATTATTTAATTAAATGAATCAGTATTGTAAAATTCAGTTGCTAAAAGATTTTTTTTTAACAAAACTACATTTCTGTGACAATAAATTACGGTTTAATTGGGCATTAAAGCTCTCATTTTTTTTGTTTTTAATGTTATTACCTGTTTTTAAAGTGCGAAGCCAAACTATTTCGCCTACCATTAATTACGTAACGGGTAAATTTGAACCTGCTCAAAGTATTGATTTTATAAAGATTGAAAAAAAATATGCACGGACAGTTGAAGCGTCAAAGAAAATGTTTCTGCGCAAAGAAACTTACACACAGCTAAAAAAAATGTTTACAGAAGCGGCTAAAAACGGTGTAACGCTCAACGTGCTTTCAGCGACGCGTAATTTTGATTATCAGAAAAATATTTGGGAAAATAAATGGCGCGCTTACAAAAACGAACCGACGGATTACGCGCGCTCAAAAAAAATTTTAGAATTTAGCGCTATGCCCGGTGCAAGTCGGCATCATTGGGGAACTGAAGTAGATTTAGTGGCTGTCACGAATTCTTATTTCGAGCATGGCGAAGGTTTAAAAGTTTATAAGTGGTTGCAAGCCCATGCCGCGCAATTCGGATTTTGTCAGCCTTATACCAAAAATCGCAAAACGGGATATAACGAAGAAAAATGGCATTGGAGCTATTTGCCTTTGGCGAAACAATATCAAAAATTTGCACAAACAAATTTAACGGATGCAAGTTTTAAAGATTTTTTAGGCGCACAAACTGCCATTGAATTACAAATCGTGAAAAACTATATCGTCGGTATTAATCCGGATTGCCAACCGAATTAAAACAGAAATAATTGCAGAATTATATTAATTTCGCGTTTTTTATTAATTCGCCCTATCACACCCGCAGCGTGAAAAATAGTTTAAAAGTTATTCTCATCATATTGGTTGTTCTTTTTTTAGATCAAGCCCTAAAATTTTATATCAAAACCAATTTTTGTTACGGCGAAGAGCGACCACTCTTGGGTTTGAAATGGGCGCGACTGAATTTTGTAGAAAATCCAGGTATGGCATTTGGCTTAGAATATGGGGGTGCAGTCGGAAAATTATTTTTAAGCATTTTTCGTTTATTTGCCATTGGTTTAATGATTTACATTGCGCTTACCGTTAAAAAAATTATCCCTTTGGGGCTACTCTTAGGCTTCTCTTTCGTTTTAGCGGGTGCCATCGGTAATATTCTCGACTCAGCTTTTTATGGTTTAATTTTTTCTGAATCCGATTTTCATTGCATCACCGGACCTGCTAAGTTTTTGCCACCGCAAGGTGGATACGCTAATTTTTTGCACGGGCGTGTGGTTGATATGCTCTATTTTCCGATGTTCCAAATTCCAAAATCTATTCCTTATTTTGGTGGCTCTGTGTTTTTTCAACCCGTTTTTAATTTAGCAGATGCGTCTATAACAACTGGTGTGACAATAATTTTTTTGTTTTATCGTCGGTTTTTTAATACCGAACCTGAGAAATTAGAACTAAAATCAGATACTATTGTTGGTGAATAATATTTAAAAAGAACCAACTTACTCCAATTTGCAAAATTTCTGCATAAATTTAATCGTTCCGTTTCGTGAAAAATAGTTTTAAAATAATTCTCATTGTTCTAATCGTTCTTATTTTAGATCAAACACTGAAGTTCTATGTAAAAACAAATTTTTGTTTAGGTGAAGAAAAATTAATTTTTGGTGCGCCTTGGGCACGTTTAAATTTTGCCGAAAACGCCGGCATGGCTTTTAGTTTAGAGTTTGGTGGTGCGTTTGGCAAGTTGTTTCTCAGTATTTTCCGTCTCTTCGCCATTGTCGCGCTTATTTATATTGCGTTTACTATAAAGTATCGTGTCGCATTCGGTTTACTTTTAGGTTATTCACTCGTTTTGGCAGGTGCTATTGGTAATATTATCGATTCTGTTTTTTACGGAATCATTTTTTCTAACTCCGATTACCTTTGTATTGTCGGACCAGCTAAATTTTTGCCCGCGCAGGGCTACGCCCCATTTTTAGAAGGTCGAGTAGTTGATATGCTCTACTTTCCGATGTTTCAAATTCCGAAATCTATTCCGTATCTGGGTGGTTCTGTTTTCTTTCAAGCCATTTTTAATATAGCTGACGCTTCCATATTTTGCGGCGTTGTCATCATTTTTGCATTCTATCGCCTTTCTAATATATTCAATCCGCCGCGTGCGGAGGAATTTGCGCCAAATATCTCTTCGGTCGAAATCCCGATAGAATAATCCAACATAAATATTTAATCGCCTTTTTGCGCTAAATTAAATAGTTTGCTTTGTAAAATAAGTAAGTCTTTGTAAAATTGCAATCGCAATTCACTAATCAACCTAAATTCTATGTTAAATCTTTTACTTTTCGGGCCTCCAGGTTCTGGAAAAGGAACACAAGCTGAGCGATTAGTAAAAAAATACAATCTCGTGCATCTTTCTACGGGCGATATGTTTCGTTACGAGTTAAGTAATAATACTGAACTCGGAATTTTAGCGCGCAGCTACATGGATAAAGGGCAATTGGTTCCAGATTCAGTTACAATCTCGATGCTCGAAAAACGGGTAATTTCTAATAAAAATGCTGTTGGATTTATTTTCGATGGTTTCCCACGCAATATTGTTCAAGCGGAAGCATTGGATGCGCTGCTTGCTAAAAATAATACTGCCATTAAAGCCCTCATTGAATTAGTCGTTGATGAAGATCATATCACGGAACGTATTTTATTGCGCGGCAAAACTTCTGGTCGCTCCGACGATAACGATGAAACGATCATTCGCAAACGCTTCAATGTTTACAAAAGTGAAACCGAACAAGTGGCTGATTACTACGCGAAATTCGGCAAAACGTATAAACTCGATGGCGTTGGCGAAATAGATGCCATTTTTAATTCTATTTGTCAGTTAATTGAAAAGCTTTGAGTTATGAGCCTTGAGCTTTGAGCTGCTCTTGTTTGTCAGCTTATAGCTCAAGGCTCATAACTCAAAGCTTTTTAATTACCAATTCATCAAAACTGCGCCCCACGTAAATCCCGATCCGAACGCAGCGAGACAAACTAAATCACCTTTTTGAATGGCACCTGCTTCAAAAGCTTCGCACAAAGCAATAGGAATGGAGGCAGCCGTTGTGTTGCCATAACGCTGAATATTATTCCAGACTTGGCTGTCTTGCAATCCTAATTTTTTTTGAATGAACTGACTGATGCGCAAATTGGCTTGGTGTGGCACTAACATTTTTAAGTCGCTGATTTGCAAATTGGCGGCGTGTAGCGATTCTAAAATCACTTCAGGAAATTTTTGAACTGCCGTTTTAAAAACCAATTGACCTTCCATGAGGGGATAATTTTGCGCATTGTCGAGCATTCCTTGTGTCATAAAAATTTCGCCCAGTACGTCTTTATCTGGAAAACCAAAATCAATGTCTTGTCCCATTTTATTAAAATGATAACCTCCGTGCGAGCCAGGATTAATCATCGAAAGTTTTTCGGCGTTAGTGCCGTCGCTGTGCAGTTTAGTATTTAAGATGCCACGCTTTTTCGATTTAGTAGGTTGCAAAACTACCGCACCAGCACCGTCACCAAAAATAACGGAGACCGTTCTGCCACGCGTTGAAAAGTCGAGACCCATCGAGTGCATCTCTGCGCCAATGACTAAAATATTTTTGTACATCCCCGATTTAATAAACTGATCGGCGACCGAAATAGCATACACAAAACCCGAACACTGCACTTTAACATCGAGCGCACCAATTTCCGATTTTGTTATGCCGAGTTCGCGCTGCACCAAAACACCGCAACCAGGGAAATAATAATCGGCACTGAGCGTTGCAAAAATAATGAAGTCAATATCGTTCGGCGTAATGCCTGCGCGCGCAATTGCAATTTCGGCAGCGCGCGCACCCATTGTCGTCGTAGTTTCTAAATGTTTTTCCGCGTATCGTCGTTCTTTAATACCCGTTCGCTCTTGAATCCATTCGTCGGATGTGTCCATGAATTGGGCTAAATCGGCATTCGTGACAACGCGCGCGGGTAAATATTTTCCTATGCCTGCAATAACGGAACGGATCATTTTTAAAAATTTAGATAGCTGAATAATTAAGTAACAAAAGTAGTTGTTTTAAAGAGAAGTTTTCAATTGTTGGTTAATATCAAAACGAAAATGGTAAGCATATTTATTTTTGAAAAAAATAAATTCCCACACACCAAAATAAACTTAAAAATCATCTAAGCTATAAAAGGGTAACAATTATAGGCGATGTTGGTAAAAACGCCTTAAAAAAGTTCTTTGACATCGCGGAAATGCAAAATTTTTAAGGGTTTTTGAAAAAAGATAGTTAAAACTAATATGCAAGAATCTATTTTTTTTCAGAGTGTTTAGGTTAATCAGTTTATAATTGTATTATTGCAGTTGTATTGGAATTCAAAGCACATTTATATCTCTATGAAGTTCTTTATTTTCAAAACAAAACTTAAAAACTTTTTTCAAAAATCACTTTTCAAAACTAAAACATTTTTGGATTATGTCTAAGCCAAACAATGCTCCGGCGGCTGTAAAAGCCAAATCATCAGGTAACAACGCAATCTTTGCTCCAGCAGTAATTATTGGTGCGTTAGTTCTGTCAGAACTTGTATATCACCTCTACATGGGTGATGGATCTCACTTCGAAGGCGGCGACCACACAAAAGGTGTGCTCAACGG
>JAYVVO010000600.1:0-7634 GCA_043786955.1 Saprospiraceae bacterium | reverse complement strand
CTATCAACTATCAACTATCAACTAAACTGGTATTTTAATTAAAATTTTTGTACCTTTTTGCACTTCCGAATCTATCAGAAGTGTGCCCTTTAATAATGAAACACGCTCTTTAATACCTAAAATCCCTTGACCACTTTGTGCAGTTTTAGCATCAAAGCCGATGCCATTATCTTCAAAATTAATTTCTAAAAAATGTTCGATTTGTTCTATTTTAATATTAATTTTAGTTGCGTTGGCGTGTTTAATCACGTTATTAAAACCTTCTTGAAAAATTCGATACACATTAATTTCTAAATCTTTTTTAATCAAGCCATCTATCGAAGCGTTCATATTTAGATTTATTTGGAGTGAAGACGATTGTCTTATTTGCGTTACGAGAGATTCAATCGAAGTTGTAAGTCCGAGGGTGTTTAAAATGGGCGGACGTAAATTATGCGACATGGCGCGCGCATCTTCGAGTGCGCTTGTCGTAACATCAAGAAGGCTTTCAAGCGTTTCTTCAAATTTTGCGGTACTCGTTTTTTTCTTCAATGTTAGTAATATTCGGTTGCGAATAACTAATAGATTCTGACCTATGCCATCGTGAATATCTGATGCCAAGCGTTGTCTTTCGGCTTCAATATTGGCGATAAGATTTTGGGAATACTGATTCATCGCTTCCATCAACTCAATTCGGTAACGGTCATTGTCTTCTTTAATTTGTCGGAACCTATCGTTTACAGCTAATACCAAAAAAATAGATTGAAAGACAACGGCAAAGTGCATGGAATACTGCGTGAGAATATTATTTGGTAAAACGCCAACTAAAAATAATTGAAATATTGTTCCGAAAAAAACGAGAGAGAAAGTCGCCAGACTCACAAAAAAGTAAAACAAATTTTTATTTTTTCGGATAGTGAAAATGCCAAACATTAATAGAATAGCGACAAAGGATGCGAACAAAATTCCAAAGCGAATAAAAAATTGAAAACCCAACGGATGAATGAACGAAAAGCTGAGAACAAACAGCGTGAAATAAATTAAGCCGATAGTAAATTGGTGTACTCTCAGCGAGGTTTGTTTGAAATTGAGAATATTATCGGTGAATAAATTATTAAAAACAAACGTAAAACACATCGTTATGGCAATCGTTTGGCGCGACCAATAGGCACTGTTTGGAAAAATAAATTGGTGTACGTATCCTTCAAAATATAATAGACTGAGCGTCGAAAATAACACTTGAAAGGAAAAGTAGAGGTACACTCTTTCGCGCGTTATTAAATAAAATGAAAGATTTAATAACCCAATGAGTAGCATTATGCCATACGTGAATCCTGAAATTGCCGTATTTGTACTTTCCCAATTTCTGTAAGCATCTTCGTTCATTAAACTTCCATCCAAATTCATTGGGTCGCCTACGCCAGAAGATTTTATAAAAAATTCCGCCGCCTCACCGCCTTGCAATCGAATGGGAATTACAGGCTTTCGCGTTGCTATCTTTCTTTGAGTGAAGGGAATTTGCTCACCCAAAATTATTTTTTCTGCCAACTGACGATTCACAAATTTATAATAGACTAAAGTGTCATCCATGACGGAATTAAAAGCTAAATAAAAGTTAGCGGCTTCGTTAGTTTTGTTCTGAAAGGGAAATCTAAGCCAATGATTTTGATACGTTAATCCAAAATTTAAATCTTGTTTGTTGGTAAATGTATGAATGTAATTTATTGCTTCTAAATTTAAATATGTATCAAAAGCGGCGCGATGAATGATATCCGAATCTAAATTCGTATCTTGTGAGACATGTAGATTCGCATCTTTACCTTCTACATAAACCGTTACGATATCGCGCAAGTTTAACTTACTCGATACATTTTGTCCGTTTAATGTATAAGTAAAAAGTACCAACAAGAATAAAATAAAATTTCTAATAAGCATTTAACAGTAAACTATCTCACAAATGTAGGATAAAACAAAGTTGGCAATTCTGAAAACTGTCTAAATCAGTACGTTCAACTCAAAAATGAGGGCTAGCACCTATTTTTTTCTCTTGGTGGTTGTCATAGTTTTGTACTTTATAAATGAATATAATCTATTTTTGGCTTCAGTAGCTGCGTATTAATTTAAACAATTTAAGTATTAAGTGAAATGGGGAACGCCTTATTTATAAAAGAGGAAGGATATAAGGAGTTAATAAGTGAAAGAGTTACGGACTTAAAAAAATCTGGGACTGCTTCTTTTTTTCATTCCTTCACTCTTTCACTTATTAGCGGCGTTTTATTCGGACTATCTTTTCCGATGTGGTTAAACATACCAACAGGCATTTTGGCTTGGTTTGCTTTAGTGCCCATGTTAATTTCGCTGCGCGGTGTTCCCAATTTCAAAACCTACTTCTTCCTTACTTTCCCTTTTTTAATCGTAGGCGTTTATATTTTATGCTCGTTTGTAGCCGCGTTTGGTTTCGCCGCATGGTTTTTTTCGGGGTTTAGTCAAACGCTTTTAATTTATCTCACGTTTATTATTCATTATTTTTTACAAAAAAGATTTGGTTGGAAACGAGCGCTGTTGGCATTTCCCTTTCTTTACACTTTTGGTGATTGGTTACAACATCTAGCCCCACATTCCTTTCAAATTACTTCGCCCGCTTACACACAAACAACAGTTTTATGGTTTGCCCAATATGCCGATATTTTTGGAATGTACGGTATTACTTTTTGGGTTATTGCGCTGAATGTTTCCCTCGCGATTTCGATTGAAAGATTTCAAAACAAAATGGTTCGGACTCAAAATATCGCTCCGTTAAAGAAAATATTATTATTCTTTAAATCGTGGGCAGGACAAGGCGTTTTGTTTTTGGGATTGCCTTTGGTTTATTCTTTTTGGTCGAACTTACAGTTACTTGAAGGCAAATTTGTTAAAGTAGCATTAGTGCAAACGAATGTAGATAGTCGCGAAAAAATAGATTCTGTGAAATTTAATAAAAATATCACAGATTTAATTCGATTAGCAACACAAGCAGCCGAAAATAAACCCGACCTGATCATTTTGCCAGAATCTGCTTTGCAAATACCGCTTATGCAAAACCGCGAGGCGTTTAAATTATTGTGTAATTATGTTGCCAACACAAACGCCTCAGTTGCAGTAGGTTTTCCAGAATTTCCCGATACGGCAAATTATAAGATACTCTACAATTCAGCGTTTGTTTTAACGCCACAACTTGCGAGCGCTTGGGATAGTCTCGGTAAAAAAACATCCGATTTGAAAGTGTATCGAAAACAACATCCAATGCCGTTCACGGAAATGATGCCTTATCGCGGGTTTATAAATTTACCAAAATTATTCGGTTCAGAAACACTATCTGGTGATGAAACTTACGTTTTTTCTTTTCCGGATAGTTTCGACCACGAAATTAAAACTTCAATGACAATTTGTTGGGAGCAAATGTTTGGTGAAACGCAAGCAGAACTCGCTGTTCAAGGGGCGCAATTTTTTTCGCAAATGAATAACGATGGTTGGTTTGGAAATTCGTCGGGTGCGGCTTTTTTATTAAACATTAATAGAATGCGCGCTATTGAAAATCGCCGAACGGTTGCGCGCAGCAGTAATACTGGTATTTCGTGTTTTATAGATCCGTTTGGGAAATTATATGGCGTATTATCGCCACAACTTGAAGGCGTTAAAGCCGAACGTGTTTATCTAAATTCCGATCTCACCTTTTATACCGTTCATAAAAACTGGTTTCCAAAATTTTGCGGACTAGTTCTTAGTTTAGTGGTTGTTTTTTGGTTGTTAGTTAATCGTCGCAGATTGCTTATAATCCAACAACTATCTACTAACAATCAACAACTTTAATTACTTCATTATTAAATTTAAGAAAATGCTTCGTATTTTATCAATTTTATGTTTACTTTTATGTTGTTGCACAGTTAGAATTTATGGTTCTACAGGATGCTCCAACCAAAATTATTTTACAAACAGCGGCGTTTTTAAGCTATCAGCTAATAATACTCCCTGCAAAAACAAGAGCTCAAGTTGTACTAACACAGCGTATTTCAATTTTAAATCAGCTCCTGTTCAACATTTTGCTTCGCTACAAACGCGCAGCACTGCCATAAGTCTGCTTGAAGCGGATTTTAAAAATCTTATTCAACCCAATATGACGCAAACTACCAATTATGCGCCCGTTGTGAATCTTACAATGGATATCGGAAATGCAGACAATGCTAATCCACAAACTTGGACTTTGCCCGCCAATATTTCGAGCTATTTTACAAAAATAGACAATATAGATTTTATTTTGCCCACCGATGTTAAGCCCACAGCTGCGCAAGATGCAGGTGCTACACACGTTGGCAGAAGAAAATATTTAGATAGAGTCGGAAAATCCGTAACAGAATATGGTTTTTATCAGCTCAATGCTAATCAACCACTCAACGAATTAGGTTCTTGTTTTGTGGATTCAACTTTTACTTTATTAGCAAACCACGAAGCAGCCGCCCAGCTTTATGCTAAATCGCCTTTATCGTTAACAGATAATTTTACAAACGATATAACTTGGTATCAGGATGAAATTACTTATCCAATATCAGAAGCTATTGAAAATATAACAGTTGATGGATTCGGAACAATCACTAATCCACAAGATGCCAAAAGTTATCAATGTCTCAGATTAAATATTTCAGAAACCAAAAAAGTTACTCAATCGGATTTATCTGTGACTTCAACCAGTTTAAATTTAATTGGATGGGTGACAAAAGAAGGCTTTTTATTTTATGTGGGCGTTCCTCCAAATGCCAGTGGCTCTACATCTATAAACAGTTTACAATTGACAACTTTTAGTGCAACACAGTCTTTACCTGTAACGCTTTTAAGTTTTGAAGGCGTTGCAAAAAATGGCGGCACAGATTTAACGTGGTCAACGGCGCAAGAAGAAAACAATCAGTATTTCAATATTGAAAAAAGCACTGACGGACAAACATTTGAAAAAATTGGTCAGGTTGCAGGTGCTGGTACAACATTGCAACGTCAGACTTATACTTTCAGAGACGAGAACTTATCCCGGTTGAGTTATTATCGCCTCAAGCAATTTGATATTGATGGCACGTTCACAATTTCAAATGTCATATCCGTAGAGACGCAAAATAATACGTCGCTCCGAATTTATCCGAATCCTTCAACTGATGCAGTTTCGATTGATTTACCGGAAGGCATTGAAACACTCGAAGTTTATAATTCTTTGGGTTCATTGGCATTTCAAAAAAATACTGTAGGGCAAAATTCATTAAAATTCGATGCGAATACATTTGTTTCGGGTTTTTATATAATACATGCTTTCGATAAAAATAATAATGAAGTGGTAACATCGTGTTTAGTTAAAAAATAAAGTAACTTTTTCGAGTAGAAATGGCGACGTTCAACCTTGAGTTGCGTCGCCTTTCTTTTTTATTTTGTAAACAAAAACGATGTAATTTTTATTTTCTAAAGAGAATTTTTAAATTAAGTTTAATTCTTTTCAATGAAAGAGCCTATTTCCATTTTTTGGTTTCGTCGCGATTTGCGCCTTCACGACAACGCAGGACTTTATCACGCTTTGAAAAGCGGCGTGCCAGTTCAACCCATTTTTATTTTCGATACAAACATTCTCGATAATTTAGAAGAGCGCAACGACGCGCGCGTTATGTTTCTGCACGATACAATTTTAGAATTACAAACTGAACTTGAAAAGCTGGGAAGTACGCTCCAAGTTTTTTATGGAAAACCGATTGAAGTTTTTACAGAATTAATCAAAACTGAAAACGTTCAAACTGTTTACACCAACAAAGATTACGAACCTTATGCGCTGAAGCGCGATGCAGAAATAGAAAAAATTTTATCGGAAAAACAAATTTTATTTCATAAATTTAAAGATCAAGTCATTTTTGAAGACAGTGAAGTCGTGAAAGATGATGGCTTACCTTACACTGTTTTTTCGCCCTACGCTAAAAAATGGCGCGCCAAACTTTTGACGCAAACTGAACAAACGAACGGCGAATGGGGTTCGTGTTTTTTTAAAGGCTACCCGACAGAAGAATATTTTTCTCATTTTGTACAGCGCGCACCAGATAAAATAATTTCGTTAGAAAAAATGAATTTTTCGCGCAGCGCAATTAAAATTCCGTCGCGCACAGTGGCGCAAAAAATTATTAAATCCTACGACGCTACGCGTAATTTTCCTGCCGATGAACACGGCACTTCGCGACTCGGTATTCATTTCAGATTTGGCACTATTTCTATCCGCGAAAAAGCGCGCGCTGCCGAAAAACTCAACGAAACTTTTTTGAATGAATTGATTTGGCGCGATTTCTATTCGTCCATCTTGCAGCATTTTCCGCGCGTCGCTATAGGCGATGCTTTCAGACCCGAATACGAAAAAATTGATTGGATAAATGATGAAAAACAATTGCGCGCCTGGCAAGAAGGAAAAACAGGATATCCGATTGTTGATGCGGGAATGCGTCAACTGAACGCAACGGGTTATATGCACAATCGCGTGCGAATGATTGTTTCAAGTTTTTTAACCAAACATCTTCTCATCAATTGGCGATTTGGCGAAGCCTATTTTGCTAAAAAACTTCTCGATTTCGATTTAGCCTCTAACTCAGGTGGTTGGCAATGGGCAGCAGGTTGTGGCACCGATGCTGCGCCATACTTTCGAGTGTTTAATCCAACAGCGCAACAAGAAAAATTTGATGCGCAAAATATTTATGTCAAACGTTGGGTGAAAGAGTTTGGCACAGAAAATTATCCAAAACCTATTGTTGAGCATACGTTTGCACGTAATAGATGCTTGGAAACTTATGCTAAAGCGTTGAAAAAATAAGGACATCTCTACAAAAAATAAGGGCACATATATGTGCCCTTACAAAAAATCAAACTTAACTTTATGAAGACTAAAAAACTAATTTTGTTGTGAGCTTTTAGCTGTGAGCCATTAGCTACAATTCGCGAGCGAAAACTCATAGCTCAAAGCTCAAAGCTAAATACTATTGAACGTGTGTTACTTTAACTGCTTGTGCAAAACTACCATCCACTGAAATGCGCGCTAAGTAAGTGCCTTGCGCTGCACCACCTGCTTGCCATTTAACTTCGTAATCGCCAGCAGTACGGTTTTTATCTTCTAAAATAGAAACCAACTTACCAGTAATATCATATAGTTGTATTGTCACGTGACCGTCTTCGGTTAAATGGTAAGAAAGTGCAGCTTCATCTTTAAAAGGATTTTGTAAAGATTTAATACTTGCTTTCGCCACTAAACCAGAAACTACAACTGGATCTCTGAAACCTGTGATAGTACCGTCTGTATAAATTGTTCCAGCAGGCACACCACCACACGGACCAAAACCGTTATGCGGTGAAGCCAAGTAAGGGAACGTAGCATTAAGTGCTTTGTCATTTTTCTCAACACCTGTTGTGTAAGTCAATACGCCCAATAAATTAGGTGTAAGTGGTGATGCACCCAACGGACGATCATCGTACCATAAACCAACTGCTGCTAAAACTACGCCTGAAACTGCTTGTAATTCGATACGTGTTACGTCATCTTCCAAGCGACGACCGTTTGGAAATCCATCCATGTTCGGGATAGATTGTAAATCTTTCGTCTTATTGTAAAGCGTATC
>JAYVVO010000599.1:0-7653 GCA_043786955.1 Saprospiraceae bacterium | reverse complement strand
TTTTTAAAATGGGATGTCAGTTATTTCAGAATGCAGTGTGATAATCGTCTTGGAAAATTGTCTATGGTAGATAGTACAGGACATTTCTATATTTTTTCCACAAATATTGGTAGTTCTGTAACAAATGGTGCCGAGTTTTTTGTTGAAGGTAATTTTTCATTGAACGAGAAAGTTAGACTCACTGTATTTACTTCCACTTCTTTGATGGACGCGCGCTACCAAAACGCGGCCGTGAAATCGGGAAATATGAACGTAGATATTAGTGGTAACAAAGTTGAAAGCGTACCGAGTTGGATTACGCGCAACGGAATAACGCTTAAATTAAAAAAAGTTAGTTTTTCAACACTTTACAGTTTTGTAGGCGAAACTTTTGCCAATCCATTAAATACAATAACGCCTACAGCCAACGGATCTGTTGGTTTAGTACCGTCGTATAGTTTAATAGATTTAAATGCTACTTTTAGGGCAACTGCGAAAATTACATTTAAATTAAATTGTAATAATGTTACTGATGCGCATTATTTCACGAAACGTCCACTTTTTTATCCAGGTCCAGGCATTTGGAGTTCCGATGGAAGAAGCGTGAATGTATCTATTGGGATTAAAATTTGAGTTTATGTCTGGCGATTATAAAATTTATTTACATCTATGTATAATAGTATCCTGAATATGAAATACGCATTCTTTTTTATTTTGCTTTTTGCATTTATGACAAGTTGTGGAGATAAAAAAACAGATGATAAAAAGCCTTCTGAAAAAAAAGTTGAAGCCGTAAATTATCCTTTAGCAACCGTTGAAAAGGGCGGTGTTGCAACAATTATTAAGTTACCCGCTAAACTCGCGGCTTTTGAAGAGGTTAGTATTTTTCCAAAAATGAATGGGTATGTTAAATCGGTGGCAGTTGATATTGGCTCAAAAGTTCAGAGAGGAACGCTATTGATGATACTCGAAGCACCCGAATTACTGCAAGCGGAAACGCAAGCACACGAAAAACTTATCCGTGCTCAATCCGATTTAGCGATTGATAAAGAGCGATACGACCGTTTAGTAGAAGCCTCCAAAACGGCAGGCGCTGTTTCTACTTTCGAGATCTCGAGTATAAAAGCGAAAATAGACGCCGATAATGCCATTAGTAATGCCGAAAAAGCGAATTGGCAAATGCAACAAACGATGCTCGATTATTTAAAAGTTACGGCGCCGTTTTCGGGCATCATTACTGAAAGAAATATTCACGAAGGTGCTTTAGTGAGTGCCGCATTGAAAGAAAAACCGATGCTCGAGTTAAAACAAATAGATAAACTGCGCCTTGAGGTGGATATACCAGAAGCAATAGCAGCGAGTTTAAAACTGCGGGATACGGTTTCATTTTACGTGAGTGCTTTCCCAGGAAAAAAAATAATGGGTAATATTGCGCGTCGCTCGAACAATGTGAGCCTCCAATTCAGGAGTGAGCGCATGGAAATTGACGTGAATAATGCTAACGGCATTTTAAGACCAGGCATGTTCGCCGAAGTCGTTTTAAATTCTAAAGGTAATGCGACCGCCCTAACCGTTCCGAAAACAGCAGTCGTCACTTCTACAGAGCGCAAATACATTTTATTAATGAAGGATGGGAAAATTTCTAAAATTGATGTCAGCACAGGCAACGAGACCGTAACAAAAATTGAAATTTTTGGTAATGTACAAGTAGGTGATACGGTAGTAGCTTTAGCTAATGAGGATATTAAATGAGTTATGAGCATTGCTCACAACTCATAGCTTTACATTAGATTTGCCCCTTTTTTAATGAAATTTATTTTAGAATGAGATTTTTTGCAATTATTGTCACTGTGATCTGGTTAACTACAAGTTGGGCGAATGCACAAGTACAAACAAAAACATTAATTGAGTTGATTGAAAGTGCAAAAACGAATTTACCTGTTTTAAAACAGAAATTAGCACAAGTTAAAGTCGCACGCGCAGTAGTGACCGACGTTGAACATTCTTTTTTACCACAAATTCGCGCCAGTGCACAGTATAGTTTCGGTTCTGACAACTCAATCTCTGGAAGCACTTTCCCATTCAGTTCTACTATTGCAACATCGGGTGGTATTCGCGCTGACAATAAATTAGAACCTGCAACCGGATCGTTAGCGGTTTTATATGGTGATTACGAGGTGTACAATTTTGGATTGAACGCAGCAAAACGCCAAGCCGCCAACGCTTTTATTGATTTAAATCAAAGCGATTTTGAGCGCGAATTATATTTTCTGGAGCTCAATGTTGCAAAAGCGTATTTCAGTTTTCTTAAAAACCAAAATAAACTCAATACTGACAAACAAAATATTGAGCGCTACGAAAATTTGTATGAACTGATTCGAGCGCAAGTGGTCAGCGGATTGCGACCAGGTTCAGATACGTCATCCGCAAAAGCAGAAATTTCTAAAGCGCGGATTGGTTATAATCAAACATTGGGTGCAGTGAATCAGGCAATGACGCAGTTAGCGTATTTTACGGTGATAGATTCAAAAAAATTATTCATAGATACATTGAAAACGACCTTTAACGGTAATCTTATTGCAATGTCTCTTGATACCTTCAACAATCCGCTCATTGATTATTTATACAAGCGGAAAAACATTTTTGACACGAACGAAAGGGTTATTGAGAAAAGTTTTTCGCCAAAAATAATAATTGGCGCATCGGTTTTAGCGCGGGGTTCGAGTGTACAATATAATGACAATTACCAAAGTTTGTTAGAAGGTTTTGGTTACCAACGTTTCAATTATGTTTTAGGAGCTGCGGTTAATTACAACCTGTTTAACAATTTATACAGACGTGATAAAATAGCGATTAATAAATTGCAAATGGAATCCAGCAATTTAGAAATAGAGCAACAAGTAGAAACGTTGCATGCAACGTCCCTACAAGCAGAAAACGCATTGCAAACCGCACAAGCCAATTTGTTAGAAATTCCGATTCAAATTCAAGCGGCGCAAGAAACATATACGCAAAAATTAGCACAATATAAATCAGGTTTAATATCGCTAAACGATTTAAGAAACGCGGCATTTGGTTTATATCGTGCACAATCCGATTATTTCGATTTTCAAAACGATTGGTATGTTGCGCAACTTGAACGTGCAGCAGCCACTGGGAAATTAGAAATATTTATTCAATCTTTGAAATAATTATTTCATGGAAAAAAGTATTTAGCTTTAAGTCTTCTTCCTTCAAGACCCAATTTCATCCATACGATGACGGCTGAAGAACGTGGCATAATGATGCAACACGTGGGGTATTGGCAAAAGTATATTGATGACGGTACGATGCTCGTTATGGGTCCCGTTCTCGATCCGAAAGAAGCGTATGGATTAGGAATTATTGCTGTTAATACCGAAGGAAATGCTTGAACTTATTAAACACGATCCGGGAGCGACAATGAACACTTATGAATGTCACCCGATGATGGCAAAAGTAAAAAATTAGGAGATAGTTGTTGGTTGATAGTTGTTCGTTTACGATTTAACTCTCAACCAACAATCACCAACCGTCAACCGTCAATTGTCAATTAAATTATGGTACGCTTCGCACTTCTTCGACCAATTACGATTTTGGTTTTATTTTTAAGCTTGTTGATACTTTCAATAGTAGCTGTAAAAACCATTCCTATTGATATTTTCCCGAAACTCAATTCACCAACGATTTACGTGATTGAGCAATACGGTGGCATGAGTGCCAAACAAATGGAAGGTTTTTTTAGCACCCGTATGCAGGATCAGTTTTTGTATGTGAACGGCATAAAAACGATTGAGAGCAAAAATATTCAAGGGCTGACGCTTTTGAAATTAAGTTTTTACGAAAACGTGAACATGGCAGAAGCGACGGGACAAGTGGCGTTGCAATCAAATAGAATGTTGGCAAATTTTCCTGCGAATTCATTGCCGCCAACGGTAGTGCGTTTCGATGCGTCCTCGTTGCCCGTAGGTGAATTGGTTTTTAGAAGTGAAACTAAATCGCTTCAAGAAATGCTCGATTTTGCACTCACGCGCATTCGACCTTTGTTTGCAACTGTTCCAGGTCTATCTGCTGCCCCGCCTTTTGGATCGAACCAACGCTCGGTGATAATTAATGTAGATCCTAAAAAGTTAAGCACTTATAATTTAACTGCCGATGAAATTGTAGAAGCAGTTGTTAAAAATAACACCATTACACCATCTGGTAATATTCGAATTGATAGTACCATGTTTGTTACAACGGTTAATTCTTTAGAAGAAAAAATAAAACAGTTTGAGTCTATTTCGGTCAAAAATGATGGTAGCACCAGCGTTAGTTTAGGCGATGTGGCGCACGTTGAAGATGGCGCAGATGTTACAGTGGATTATGCACTTGTAAACGGAAAACGCTCAGTTTATATACCCGTTGTGAAAACGGCAGATGCTTCTACGTGGGATGTTGTGCAAAAACTGCGCGCTAAACTTCCTGAAATGCAATCGCTCTTACCAGACGATGTAAAAATTTCGTATGAGTTTGATCAAAGCGTATTTGTAATCAATGCCGCTAAAAGCCTGATGACAGAAGGTATTTTAGGCGCAGTTCTGACAGGATTAATGGTTTTATTATTCTTGCGCGATTGGCGGAGCAGCTTAGTGGTTATTATTACTATCCCTATTTCGGTTCTGAGTGCAGTATTCTTTTTAAATTTGGCTGGACAAACTGTAAACATAATGACTTTGAGTGGTTTAGCACTTGCTATAGGTGTTTTAGTTGATCAAGCCACCGTAACTATTGAAAATATTCACCAACATTTAGAAATGGGAAAAACAAAACGCCAAGCCATTTTAGATGCTTGCGAAGAAGTGTCTTTTCCTTTACTTTTAATTTTACTGTGTATTCTGGCAGTGTTTGCGCCAACCTTTGTAATGAGTGGCGTACCGAAAGCCATGTTTTTACCGCTATCGCTGAGTATCGCGTTTGCTATGGTTGTTTCGTTTATTGCAGCACA
The DNA here is from genome assembly GCA_043786955.1 of Saprospiraceae bacterium. Classification (GTDB taxonomy): domain Bacteria; phylum Bacteroidota; class Bacteroidia; order Chitinophagales; family Saprospiraceae; genus JAAFJT01. The sequence continues at coordinate 2,669 of JAYVVO010000599.1, read as the reverse complement.
AACATTAGTGCCCGTTTTGTCGAATTGGTTATTAAAAGAAGAAATGTTCAAACACGCACACGCTGGTTTAGTTTTAGATAAAGATGAAATAGAGGAAGTTAACGCGCACAATGCTTCTGAAAAAGCGCATCCCGAAAAAAATGATTTCTTTCAAAAAATAAAAAATAATTTAGCCAACTTATTAACGCGATGGTTGCCGTTTAAGAAACTTATTGTAATCGCTTATTTATTAATAGTTACGAGTGCAGCTGTATTGTGTTTTATTTTTATAGGCAAGGATTTATTACCCAAATCCAATAGCAGTCAGTTACAATTGCGCCTAAGAGAAGTAGATGGAACGCGTTTAGAAATTACTGAGCGCGACACAAAATCTATTTTAGATATTATAGATTCAACCGTTCAGCACCACGTAGCTATTACATCGGCGTTTGTGGGTGTTGTGCCGAGTAATTTTGGAACGAGTAATCTGTATATTTTTAACAGTGGTTCGCATGAGGCGATTGTTCAAGTGAATTTAGATGAAAACTTTAAGGGTAATGTGGAAAATTTAAAGGAAACATTGCGTCAAAAAATTTATTCCGCATTTCCGAATATAAAAATTTCTTATGAACCAATTGAACTGACGGAAAAAATTATGGCGCAAGGCGCAAACAACCCGATTGAGGTGCGCATTTCTGGTAAAAACATGGCGGATATAAAAACTTATTCGGCGCAATTATTAACTCAGATGAAAGAAATTCCGTTTTTGCGCGATGTGCAAATAGCACAACCGCTGAACGTGCCGACGGTTAATATTAATTTAGATCGCGAAAAACTCTCACTCATGGGGCTTTCTTTAGAACAAGTTTCGCGCAGCATTACGGCGAGTACATCATCGAGTAGATTAACCGCGAAAAATTTTTGGCTCGATAGTAAAACTTCCTATACCTATCAGATGCAAGTTCAAATACCAGAATACGCGATGAATTCTTTTGAAGCGCTACAAACCATTCCTTTAGTAAAAGGTCAAGCGCGACCGATTCTTTCGGATGTTGCGACGCTTCAATTAGAAAAATCGCCGGGTGAATACGATAGGAGCGGTCCGCGCCGATTTGTAACTATTGGTGCAAATATTCATAAAAAAGATTTAGGTAGTGCAACAGTAGCTGTTCAAAAAGCAATTGCAGCAGTTGGTGTGCCACCAATCGGATTAATTTCTGAAATAAAAGGCACTTCAGCACTACTTACAGAAACTTTAGATGCACTTCAAACAGGATTGCTCGCGGCGATAATAGTTATTCTACTTTTATTAGCCGCCAATTATCAATCTTTCGGCGTGGCTTTGAGTGTACTTTCAACTGTTCCCGCCGTTTTGCTCGGAGCGATGCTCATGTTGTTTGCAACAGGTTCAACTTTGAATTTACAATCCTATATGGGTTTAATTATGGCTGTAGGTGTATCGGTTGCTAACGCGATTTTAATTGTTACCAACTCCGAAACGCTGCGTTTAGAATATAAAAGTGCGTCAAAAGCTGCCACTGTCGCAGCAAGTATTCGTTTGCGCCCTATTTTAATGACCTCGCTCGCAATGATAGCGGGTATGATTCCGATGGCAATTGGTTTGGGCGAATCGGGAGATCAATCTGCACCGCTTGGTCGTGCAGTTATCGGTGGTTTAGCCGCATCTACTTTAGCGGCGTTGTTTATCGTGCCATTGGTGTATGCGTGGGTGCAGCAAAATAAAGGTTTTAAATCTGTAAGTTTGATGCCCTAATAGTTATTGGTTGATAGTTGTTGAGTACTTTTAAAGTCTCAACTAACCACGAACAACTAACAACTATTCCCTATCTTTGCAAAAACTTTCTGATTTGAAAATCATTGCGCAAATATTATCCTACGTGTTTCACCCACTGATAATACCTACTTACATGGTGTTGCTGCTGCTGCTCATCAATCCGTATTTGTTTGGAGTGAACAGTTTGCATCAAGGTTTCTTAATAATACTGCGTATATTCTTCACTACTTTTTTAATTCCAAGCGTTGCCGTTTTAATCATGAAAGGCGTAGGACTTATTTCGAGTTTAGAAATGGAAGAACGCACAGACCGCATCGGACCGTTTATCGCAACAGGCATATTTTATTTGTGGGCATTCAGAAGTTTACTCGCTGATACCAGCGTGCCGAGTGCTTATTTAGTGGCAGTTTTAGGCGCAACCATCGTTTTGTTTGTTTGTTTTTTCATCAATATTTTTTATAAACTCAGCATCCATGCGGCGGCAATGGCAGGCTTTTTGGGAATGGTTTTAATTTGTATGCACCTTTATAGCGTCGGTATTTTCAAAATTGATGTGCCTTTTTTGGGCGAGTGCATCATCAGTATGAATTTTATTTTAGTTGGCAGTATTTTGGCAGCCGCCGCGGTTATGTCCGCGCGATTAATTTTAAATGTACACTCACTCGGTCAAATAGCTTTAGGATTTACCGTTGGGTTGCTCGGGCAATTTATTGCGCTTAAAATTCTAATTTAGTTGTTCGTTGTTGGTTGATAGTTGCTCGTTTAAACTATCAACCAACAACTATCAACCAACAACTAATTTCATGTCCAACGAAAAAAATATACGCGAAAGTACGCGCCTTATTGCAGGTGGTATTTTTCTAAATATTTTTCTGACCTTGGTGAAAGCCACTGT
>JAYVVO010000598.1:0-7663 GCA_043786955.1 Saprospiraceae bacterium | reverse complement strand
TGTTTAGTGTGAGTTTACCATTAAAATTTCCGCGTTTTCTATACAGCGAAATTCCTTCGGCATGCGTTTGCGTTATAAAACCAAGTGATGAATCTGGTTGTAATATTGCAGTTTCATTGAAAGGTGGCATTATATCGAAAGAATTTAATTCGCCTTTAAAAGTTAATTTCTGACGAACCATACTATCTAAACCTTCTAAAACAAAAGGCTGAAGTTTGAAAAAGAAAGAATCACGTTTGTAACAGCTATCTTGTGTTTCGGGCGCATCGTAAAAAATATAGGCGGGAGTTTGCGTTTCTAAGATTGGATATCGCGGATAATCCTTCAAACCACACATATTGCCCGTCGTATCAATTGTGATTTTTCCTTTAAAACGTTCAATGCGCGAAGCGATGGGCAAAGCTATCAGCTTTGAGGCATGAGCTGTAAGCTGTGAGCTACTCTTGTTTAGCGGCTCATGGCTCATTGCTAATTGCTCGTTGCTTGTGGCTAAATACAAATCAAAATATCTGACCGAATCGGCTTGAACGGTAAAAGGCGCATACTCAAACTTGAATTTTTTACCCGTAAAAACTGTCATACCCGCATTGATACGACCATCAAAATCGAAATCACGATTTTTTTTAAGCACTAACGCTTGTTCGGTGGGTGAAGCGCGCACTTTTTGTTTACTACTCAAATCGACAATTTTAACGCCGAAGAGATATAGGTTTTTGTCGCTTAAATGAAAAACTGCATTTTCTGATTTAGTGTCCGATACAAAACGGAGAATATCGTAGTCTATTTTTTTTTGCTGCGCCGCATTGAACAGAAAAATTTTATCCTTTAGTTCTATGGTTTTGTTATCTGGATCAAATTTTAAAAATCCTTGACTTGCCATATCGTACAACATACTTTGTGCCGAAGTTGCATCTAATTTGGGATCAATACGTCGCACCAATTCGTCGGCATCGAACAAACGTTTTTGTGTTTTATCTGCATAGATTTTCATTGAAGCTACTGGATTGACCGACGACACGTTTTGAAAACGCCTAAAATCGGTATCGGTATAAAAATTATTTGACTCCACGAGCGCTACTTGGCTATTTACATTTATTAAAGGTTTGAACTGACCAAATACCAGCGTATCTCTATCTATTAACCAAGTTACTTTTGTAGAAATAATCTGCGTCTTGTGATATGAATCATAAAATGGACTTTGATCTGAGCCACGACTTCCTTTATCTAAAATGATTTCGTTTTTCAACAAATCTAATCGCATATCCAAACTCGGATGATAGAGCGAATCTGTGCCAAAATAAAGTGTCGTTTCTACGCGCTCACCAAAAATACGCTGGTTTTTTCGTACCACAAACGATTCTGATAGTGCTTTAAAGTTTCGTTCACCTGTCTTAGCACTGTTCGTTGTCAATTGCGCTTTTTGTTCCGAATTCCCAATGGTGTAAAAAGTTGTCCCCTCTAATCGTAACCCGCCGATGAGTTGAACGCTGCCGCCGATATTATTCATCTTTAAACGTTTATCGTACGATTCAAATCGCGGATAAGATGGCTCTTCATTCGCTTTCTTAACATTTATTCTATCTTCCAAAACACCTTCAATATCTCTTTCAGAAAACATGGCAGGATAATGCAACGTCGCTTTTTCAACGTGATAAAAACCTTTTGTTAAGTCTAAAACATATTTTGAGAGCTTAGCGTAAGTTGTTGAGGATTGAGAGTTGTCCCCTTTCTTCGAGCTGTCACCCGATTGCCAAAATACTTTTCCACCATCACCTTTCCATTGTTGTTGCAAAGGAAAAAATGTCCCTTTAGTTTCAACAATTGATATGGAATCGTTTTTGTAAGCACAAATTAAATTAACTTTATTCCATTGAAGCGAAGGAAAACCTTTAACGTAATTCCATTTGTAACTTTTATTGTTGACAAACCACGAATCTTTATTTTCGCCGAAGAATAAACTGTTTTTCTCTAAAAAATTTTTTGAAAAATCTAAAAAAACGCGAATAGGCTCGAATTGTCTATTCTGCATCGTCGAAAGAAGTGTATCTAAAATGTTTGCCCACGGTCCTATGCGATTAATATCAGTAGTAGTTTGTTCAGACACCACTAAACATTTCAAATAATTGAAAAAAAATGGGCTAAAGTTCATCCCACTTTCTTTCATCAATTGTGAAGTATGAATAATATTTTTTTGCTCATCTGGCGTAAATCCGCTGACGAACTTCGAGCCAAATTCTTTCATCAATTTGTCTATATCGGCGCGGCTGGTACTTTTGGCAAAAGCATCCATTTCTTTTAAAAAACTTTCGTTATTGTCAGAAAATGAATTAGGTTTTGTCGGAACGACAGTTGATATTGGAGCGGATGTAACTGCTACTTGGGCTTGGGCAGAAAAAATGAGCGTTAAAAATATAAACAGAAATAGTATGCGCATAATTATGATTAATGGTCAATGGTAAATGGTTAATAGCCAATGGGAAAAATTAACCATTAACCATTAATCATTAACCATTAAATAAAAGGCAACTCCAGCCTTCCTTTTGCTTAACAGATTTTAGATGCAATTTATTTTCTAAGGCGCAATTAATTAAGATTTGTTCATCGCTGTTTAAGAAACCAGAAATGATCAATTGACCTTGTAGATTCAATCGGTTTGAAATATCCGACATGGTAGTTGTCAGAATATTCCGATTGATATTAGCAATAATGATGTCAAATTTTGTGAAGTCTGTGTTTTCAATGGAGGCTAACTCGGTTTTAATTATTTTACAGTGATTAATCAAAACATTATCAATAGTGTTTTCGATACAGTTCGTATCATTATCAACGGCGTTACAATATTTAGCACCTAATTTTTCTGCTAAAATGGCTAAGATGCCTGAACCACAACCGAAATCAAAAACCGTTTTATTCCTAAAATCCATTTCGCGCATGGTCTGCATCACCATAAATGTGGTGGCGTGGTGCCCTGTGCCGAATGCCATGCGCGGATTAATAATAATTTCGTGTTCAACGTTTAAAATAGGTTCATGAAAATCTGCACGAACTGCCACAAAATCATCAACAACGACAGGCGCATAATTTTTTTCCCATTCCACATTCCAATTCGTGTAAGCTATTGTGTGTATCTGAAAATTAAAATCAAGATTATTTTTCAGTGCATTGAGTTCATCCAATACTTCTTTTGTAAATAAATGCGACGGAATATACGCATCAACACTGTGGCTGGTGTTTTCAAAAGTATCATAGGGTAATTCGCCGAGCAAAGCCATTATGATTTCTGCTTTTTCATCGGATGGTGTTTTCCAATTTATTTCAATGCGTGTGTATTCCATGTAATAAGTAATAGGGAATAATTAATAAAGATTGTGGAAGAAGGAATAAGTATTAACGAATAAGTATCAAGGAAAAAGAATAAATTATAAAGAAAAAGGGCGATCTCATAATCATTTATTCCTTGTCCCCCATTCCTTATTCCCTGTTAACTATTCTTTATTCCCTAATTCAACTGCTTTTAAAGTATTCAACAATAATGCAGCAACCGTTAATTGCCCGACACCACCTGGAACTGGCGTAATAAAACTACATTTGGGCGCGACGTTTTCAAAATCTACATCGCCAACCAATCGGCTACCACTTTTTTTTGTTGCATCCGGTATGCGGTTCATCCCAACATCAATCACAACCGCACCACGTTTTACCATATCCTCTTTTATAAAATGTGCAATGCCGATTGCAGCCACTAATATATCAGCCGATTTACACAGTTTCTCTAAATTTTTTGTTCTTGAGTGCGCTAAAGTCACAGTGCAATCCCAACCTTTGCGAGAAAGTAAAATGCTCATAGGTGTACCTACAATATTGCTTCTACCAACTACGACGCACGTTTTACCTGCTGTCTCGATATTATTTCTTTTCAAAAGCTCTAAAACACCCAGCGGTGTTGCAGGTAAATAGCTCGGCATTCCCAGTGCCATTTTACCAAAATTAGTTGGGTGAAAACCATCTACGTCTTTATTGGGATGAATTGCTAAGGTTATTTTGTTTTCGTCAATATGCTTCGGCAGAGGTAACTGGACAATAAACCCGTCAATTTCAGAATCGTTATTAAGGTCATTAATAATTTCGAGCAACGCTTCGGTTGTAATCTCTACAGGTTTACGGATGAGTGTGGATTTAAACCCAACTTGTTCACACGATTTAATTTTATTACCCACGTATGCTTCACTTGCAGGATTTTCGCCTACTAAAACTGCTGCTAAGTGTGGTGCACGTTTCCCAGTAGCGGTAAGTTTTAACACAGCCTGTTTTATTTCTTCTTTAATTACATCTGACCAATATTTTCCGTCAAGTAGTTTCATAATTTCGTTGTTTTAGCGGATTAAAGTATTGCGTTATTGTATGGTCGTGCCCACGGCACTATTAATAATTAATTGTTCGCGGATAGTTGTTCGGTGTTCGTTTACGCGCGCTCTATTACGAACAAATATCAACGAACAACTAAACCAAGCATTTTTTCAGAAGTTTTTTCAATATTGAATTGGGATTTCCAACCCCAATCTTTTTTTGCTTGCGAATCGTCCACCGTTTCGGGCCAAGAATCTGCTACGTATTGTCTTAAGTCTGTCTTATAGATTACTTTAAAATTGGGGTGCGTTTTTTTTATTTCTGCACAAAGTTCATCTGGCGTTGCGCTAAATCCAGAGATGTTATAACTGCTGCGCACCGAAATTTTTTCAATCGGTGCATCCATTATACGCAACGAGGCATTTATTACATCGTCAAGATATACCATCGGCAATCGGGTTGTAGGAGAAACATAGCAAGTATAAGCGGCATCCACTGACGCTTTTAAAAACATTTCGGAGGCAAAATCAGTTACTCCATCATTAAATTTTTCAAAATTACCGATAACGCAGGGGTATCTTATGGATCGGACATCTAACCCATAGCGTTTAAAATAATAACTGCTCCAGTTTTCACCCGCTACCTTACTCATGCCATAAGCTGTTTCAGGCGTTCTAATCGTATCTTGCGGCGTATTGGTGCGCGGTGTATTCGAACCAAAAACTGAAATAGAACTTGGAAAAAAAACTTGTTTTAATTTAAAACAACGCGCGATTTCCAAAACATTGAAAAAGCAAGACATATTAACGCGCCAAGTTTCTAAAGGATTAATTTCGCCCTTCGTGGAAAGGATGGCTGACAAATTATAAATGTGCGTGATTTTATAACGCTGAACGATATACTCTAACTTAATGGCATCGGTAGAATCTAAAATTTCAAAAGGCATGAAATTACTGTCGTGTGCAGGGCTAATATCTGTTGCAATCACATTCGATTGTCCATAAACTTCGCGTAAAGTTAAACATAGGTACCGACCAATTTTTCCGTTCGCACCTAAAACCAATATTTTGTCTTTCAGCATAGTCTTTTTATCATTGATCTTCTTGGCGGATACCATTTCCTACAAACTTAGAATTATTAATGATTGCCATTCTGGAATTTCCTCTAAAGCTACCCAACTGCTTTTTTCAAAATCTATCCTAAAAGCTAAAGTTGATATTCCGTTCGTAATGATTAAGAACGGCACTTTTAAAGAAAGGTTATAGTTGACAGCTTGCTCCAGTACGTTTTCTGTTAATTTTAATTGAGTGTTTTTACACTCAATAAGCATAATCGCTGAACCTTTTTTATTGAAAACAAGAACGTCGAACCGCTTTTTCAGAGTATTCACTAAAACTTCTTTTTCAACTTGAATCAGCAGTTTAGGATATTTTAAAACTTCTATAAGATGCACCAAAAAAATTTGTCTGACAAATTCTTCAGGGGTGAGCACAAAATATCTTTTTCGTATAGGGTCGTAAATTTTCTGTATCTCGCCTACTTTTTTTATTTTTAGTCGCGGCGCAATTCTATCTACGTCTATAAAAATTTCATTCATTCGTTTAGAGCTATGAGCTATGAGCTATGAGCTATGAGAGCTATGAGCTATGAACTATGAGCTATGAATCACAAATCGCGAGCTGAAACTCGTAGCACACAGCTCATAGCTTATTGTGTTTTATAAGTTCCATCATCGTTCATTCTTCTATACAGCGCGCTTTTAATAACGAATGAATCGCGACTAACAATTACTAAAGAATCACCAGCCACTTTAATGCCGCCACTCTGCAAACTTTCTCTGCAAAATGCACTCAAATTAGAAGCATCAATTTTGAATTCTAATTCGGTTGCGCCTTTTTTAAGTTCATAACAATACGCGCAAACGGGTTTGTGTGCGTCAATAAAAAAATCTATACTACCATTGTAACTCACGCACATATCAGCGCGCAAACTTGAAAATGAACCCGCTGTTTTGTGCAACGTATCAATTGTGTTTACACGTACAAATTTCCATTTGCCTGAAATATTTTCGCGCAAACTTTGTAATTCGGGTATTGTTTTTTCTTCCGTCGGCGGCGGACAAGTGATGCCGCTGTTACAAGTTTCAAAATGTTTACTATTGCAAGCGTTGAGAAAAAATATCAGTGCTAAAGTTGCTATTGCTATTTTATATTGGTTCATAAATTTAATTTTAAAATTGTTGGGCAAAAATAAGTCTTACGACTTGAATAATTAAAAATTAAGAATTAAAAATGGAAATTGGATTAAATTCTTAATTTATTTCAAGTTGCATCGGTCATCATAAATTTTAAAATTTCACGCTCTATCCAAATAGTTTTGTTTTTGTCTTGCGGCATAAACCCGCAATGCCCGCCGTTATCTGGCGAAATAAAATGAAACGATTTACTTTTTTGTGCCAATTCCGTCGGATAACTTTCGGGCGAAACAAACGTGTCGTCTTTAGCAATAATTAAAAGTGCAGGTATTTTTATTTTTTTGAGATAAGGCAAACTCGAAGATTTCGTATAATAATCAATGGCATTTTTAAACCCATTTGTAGGCGCTGTGAAGTATTCGTCAAAATCAGAAAAAGTTTTGGCAGATAAAACTTTTTGTAAATCGAATGTATGAGGAAATTTTTTTGCCTTGACTTTAGCTTTCGGTTTCAGCGTTAGAAAAAATTTTTGCATATACAGATAATTGTAGGGGCGCTCAAAAAATTTCGAGGAGCTGCCGAGTTCAGCCGGAACTGAAACGCCGATAACTTTTTTAATAATTGGATTTATATTTTCGCCTTCTTCACCCGCATATTTCAAAACTACGTTACCACCCAAACTATAACCGACCAAAAATATTTCTTCGTACTTATTTTCTTTCGTCACGCATTCAATTAAGAAACGTAAATCATCCGTAAAACCTGTATGATATGTACAGAGTAATCTGTTGTCTTCGCCACTGCAACTTCTGTGATTTAATGCTACAGCGTGATAATTATTTGCGCCACGGGCGGCTCGATGGCGGTGACCGGCACGTCCGGGACCCGGCCCACCCGTCCATCCACGTCCGGGGCCGTCCCCACTGGCCCGGGCCCGTCCAGGCCGGGCCCCGCCGTCCCGGGCGCGGGCAAGCCCCACGGCACCGGCAAGCCGACCACCGTGGCTGCGATCGACACGCCCATCCCGGCGGTGGTCGCGCCGCCCGGCGACACGGCCGCGGGGCGCGAGCGCGCGAAGGCGGCTTACGAGGAGGGCAACCAGCACCTGTTCGCGGGCGACGC
>JAYVVO010000597.1:0-2692 GCA_043786955.1 Saprospiraceae bacterium | reverse complement strand
TTAAAAACGAAACTATAGAAACTATAATTTATTCTCAAAGAAAAGCGACAATAAACCTTTTTCACTCGCGGCGCAAATGCCGCGCTCAGTAATTAATCCCGTCACTAAGCGCGCAGGCGTGACATCGAAACCAAAATTTCGTGCGTTGCTTCCTTTTGGCGTGAGCAAAACCGACTGCCGTTTTTTGCCATTCCACCCTTCGGCGTATTTAACTTCGTCAGCGCTGCGTTCTTCAATCGGAATTTCTTTAAGACCATCGCTAATTTTCCAATCAATCGTAGTTGAAGGTAAAGCTACATAAAACGGAATATTATTATCGTGCGCCGCGAGTGCTTTAAGGTAAGTACCAATTTTATTCGCGACGTCACCAGTGCGCGTAGTTCTATCGGTACCGACAATTACTAAATCAACTGCGCCGTGCTGCATGAGATGTCCACCTGCGTTATCAACAATAACGGTGTGCGGAATACCAGCATCGAGCAACTCCCATGCTGTTAAATTTGCACCTTGATTGCGGGGTCGCGTTTCATCCACCCAGACATGAATTTTTATTCCGCGCGCGTGTGCTAAATACATCGGCGCAGTGGCTGTGCCATATTCAATGCAACCCAATCTACCAGCGTTGCAATGCGTTAAAATATTGACGACATCACCATTTTTCTTTCCGCTGATATTTTTTATAATTTCTAAACCGTGTTCGCCAATACTTTTACAAATCGCAATATCTTCATCAACGATTTCTTGCGCAGTTAGTAATGCTAATTTTATTTTCTCTTCAAAATTTTTCGTCGTGTTCAGAACATCCGAAATTCTTTTTAATGCTATAAATAAATTCACAGCAGTAGGTCGCGAATGTTTGAAATTTTCAAATTCAGTATTTAAATATTTTTCTGGATAAGATCTTTTTTTTGCTTCTACGCATGCTAACCAAATGCCGTATGCAGCAGTTGCAGCAATAAGCGGCGCACCGCGCACTGCCATTTTTTTTATCGCATCAACAGCTTGCGCACTGTTGTGAATATCACGAACAATTATTTCGTGCGGTAATCGGCGTTGATCGAGAATTTGAAAACAAAAATCTTCGGTCGGGTGCAACCAGAGTGTGCGTTTCATAAAATAACTTTTAGCTGTTAGCTTTGAGATATGAGCATCTATTCGCAATCAGCCGCTCAAAACTAATAGCTCAAATCTAACAATTCTTTAAAATTTTTTGCTGTTTTATGTTTTGTACTCGGTACAGTTCCTTTGCGTACCAATTGTATAGTTTGAAAACCTGCACTTTGCGCTGCATCTAATTCTTGTTCAATGTCGGAAAGGAAAAGAATTTCTTCGGCATTTAAATTTAAAGTTTCTTGAATTTTTTTGTAGGATTCAACTTCGCGTTTTGCACCGATAGTAGTATCAAAATAATTTGAAAAATGAGGCGTTAAATCGCCAAAAGTCGTATGCGCAAATAAAAGTTTTTGCGCAGCCACTGAACCAGAAGAATAAACACCGAGCTTAATATTTTTTTCTTTCCAAAATTTTAAAACTTCGGGTACATCATCATACACGTGCGATTTTAATTCGCCACTTTCATAGCCCGCTTTCCAAACAATACCTTGCAAATTTTTGAGTGCCGTTTCTTTTAAATCAAGTTTGGCAGAACGGAGGAAGTGTTGAATCAGTGTGTCAAGATTTAAGTCAAGGCTTTGCGAAGGACTCAACTTATTTTTTGTTTCCTCAAAAATTTCTTTTACTTTATCGGGATGCGTTGCAGCGAATGTTTCAAAGTTTTTTATAAAATACGGAAATAAAACGTCATGCACAAACGCAATAGACGTAGTTGTTCCTTCAATATCCGTAAGTATGTATTTAATGGGGCGGGATTTTATCACGCAGGATTATATTTTTTTTCAACACCCGACTGCGTGTAATGTGGCACCCAACCTGTTTGATCAATAAAAATGCGAATTGCTTTTACATTTGGATTTGTCGCGCCCGCATCGAACCAATGACTCGTATGAGCTGGCACAGAAATTAAATCGCCCGTTTCACAAAGCACGTTGAAAATTGGTTCCACGCCCTCGTTCAGATTAAACCAAAATTTACCAGAACCATCCACAAAAAAACGCACTTCATCTTCCGTATGCTTGTGTTCGCTCAAAAATTTGTTGCGCAGCGCCGCGTAATTCGGTGTCGTTGAATTTATATTTATCACGTCCGCCGTGTGATAATTATTTTTTATCATAAACGGTTTCAACACATGACTGTATGCATTTAAAACTGTTTCTTGGTCGGCAGTTTCGGCGAGTTTTTCTTTCGCTTCCCATTGGTCGAACCAAATGCCGCGCGTGTTTAGATAGTTGCGAATAGCACTAACGTCGTGCTCTTGAATATTTCTATCTGGAATATTGAGTACAGCCATAACTAAATATTGTGATTGCAAAATTAGTAAATCAAGAATGAATTACAAAATCAATTCTAAATTACAAATTACAAATTACGTTTCGTATGTTTAAAAATTTATTTCAAAAAACTTGTTCAGACGACGACTTAGTAATCACAGTTTAAATAGAAATCAGGTATTAACAATTTTAAGCAGAAAATAAAATTATTTGCCTACGAATAAAATTTGATAAACTCTCTAAATAAATACTTTTAATTTTAATTATCCGCATCGAAAAGAAATAATGATTGTTTAAAAAGTTTT
>JAYVVO010000596.1:0-2693 GCA_043786955.1 Saprospiraceae bacterium | reverse complement strand
ACGATAATTCTCAGATGCTGACGCAACAAGTTTTACAAATTCACAAAGCATTACTTACTTTTGCCCTCAATTAGTTGACAGTTGACAGTTGACAGTTGTCAGTTGTTAATCGAAAGAAGTTGTATGTCTCAAACTATCAACTGCCAACTGTCAACTATCAACTAAATTCATGCTCGAAAAAATTCTTATCCTCGATTTTGGTTCACAATTTACGCAGCTCATAGCGCGCCGAATTAGAGAACTCAACGTTTACGCCGAAATAATTCCTTACCATAAAAAATTTACGCTCGACGCATCAATAAAAGCTGTGGTACTTTCCGGCAGTCCTTTTTCTGTCCGCGACGAAAAAGCACCTACAGTTGATTTCGATGCGTTTGTAAATAAAGTTCCTGTTTTAGGTGTGTGCTATGGTGCGCAACTTTTAGCGCAACATTTTGGCGGCGAGGTTTCTGCATCTATCAAACGCGAATATGGAAAAGCAATTGTAGAAAAAACAAAATCGGTGAGTGCTTTATGGCGTGGCATAAAAAATAATAAACAAGTTTGGATGTCGCACGCCGATACCGTTACTAAACTACCGCCGAACACAATTTTATTGGCGAAAACGTCAAACGGTGCGATTGCATCTTTTAAATTTGAAGATAAAAACAAAAAAGCACCTATTTATTGTGTGCAGTTTCACCCGGAAGTAACGCATACCGAAATTGGTAAAGCACTGCTCCATAATTTCGTCATTAATGTTGCGGGTTGTACACCGAGTTGGACTTCCGAAAAATTTGTTCAAACGTCTGTTTCCGATTTGCAAGCGCGTTTAGGCAACGATGAAGTTATTTTAGGTTTATCAGGAGGTGTTGATTCAAGTGTAGCGGCTTTGCTGTTGCATAAAGCCGTTGGTAAAAACTTGAAATGTATTTTTATTGATAATGGCTTGCTCCGAAAAAACGAATTTGAAGAAGTTTTAGAGGATTATAAAATTTTAGGTTTAAACGTCATCGGTGTTGATGCTAAAGAAGAATTTTACACCGCTTTGGCAGGTGTTTCCGATCCAGAAAAAAAACGCAAAGCCATTGGCGGTGCGTTTATAGATGTATTTGATAGAGAAGCTAAAAAGTTTAATAACGCTAAATGGTTAGCGCAGGGTACAATTTATCCCGATGTGATTGAATCAGTTTCGGTGCACGGTCCTTCTGTTACAATTAAATCGCATCATAATGTGGGCGGATTACCCGAAAAAATGAATTTGAAAATTGTTGAGCCGCTCAGAATGCTTTTTAAAGATGAAGTGCGTAGGGTAGGAGCGGAGTTGCATTTGCCAGAAAATATATTAATGAGGCATCCTTTTCCAGGACCTGGTCTCGCTATTCGCATTATTGGCGATATAACAGCAGATAAAGTTGAACTACTTCAAAAAGCAGACGCGATTTTTATTGCCAACTTAAAAAAATGGAAACTATACACGCAAGTGTGGCAGGCAGGCGTTATACTTTTGCCGATTCAATCCGTTGGCGTAATGGGTGATGAAAGAACGTATGAACGCGTCGTTGTTTTGCGCAGTGTAAACTCTTCGGATGGTATGACGGCTGAGTGGTCGAGATTGCCACACGATTTTTTAGCCGCCGTTTCAACAGAAATTATCAATTCTGTGAAAGGAATTAATAGAGTTGTGTACGATATTTCAACAAAACCACCCGCAACAATTGAATGGGAATAAAATTTATTGTATTTTAGCACTTGTTTTAGCTTAACGGCTATGATTCACTAAAAATTCTGATATGATTAATTGCACACCAAACTTTAAACAGCTTTTTACAGCTTCTGTTTGTATTATTTCACTCGCTGCACTCGTAGCTTGTGGCGGCGCAAAAAACGCGAAATCGTCTAATAATTCTAGACCATCGAATGGTAAAATGGATAATACGACGGGGCAAAATGGTGGTAAAAAATATCCAATTGATTCCATTCGATGGAATGTTGATCCAACGGCGCGTCCGCCAATTTCTGCCAATACGCCAAGAAATCCAAATAATGGAAACGGCGGAATTATAATTGACAATAACGGCAATACAACTTATCCGAATAATGGCGGTAGTATCACGCTTCAACCAGGCGAAGTTATAAATGCGGCTACACCTTTTAATGTGACGCTTCTTTTGCCATTTTATGGGGAAAAATATGGTGAGGGTAATCCGATACCATCTAAATCGCAGTTTGCTGTTGATTTTTACGCCGGTGCGCGTTTAGCAATTGATTCGCTTTCGTTGCAACCATACAAAACAAATATAAATGTGATCGATTCGCGTAACAATCCTCAAGGTTTGTTTTCGCGCGCAGACGTCGTTAATAGCGATTTAATTATTGGACCTGTCGAAAAAGATTTGATACCACAATTTTTAGATTTCTCTCAACGCTATAATAAAACTGTCGTTTCGCCTTTTTTCCCTTCAGGCGATGTGGATGGCGTGCATTCTAACTTTATTCAAGTGAAACCGAGCTTGCGCACACACTGCGAAAATATTATCCGTCATGCGCGCACAAGTTTTAATGCGTCTCAAATTGTTTTAGTTGCGCGAACAGCCGAGAATGAAGCAGCGCGTTTTACTTATTTTCAAGATGCGAATACCGCTATAAATCAATCGCAAAATGGTGGTAAATTAGAAGAGTGGAATATTACGGATGAAAATAATTTAGATCCT
>JAYVVO010000595.1:0-7681 GCA_043786955.1 Saprospiraceae bacterium | reverse complement strand
GAGAATTATCCCAACTGTAGTGAATATCTAAATCGGCAATTTGGCTCGTTAAAGTAGTGAGCAACGTGCTGTCTTTCCCCATTTCAACTTTAATGGTTGGGTCATACATAGCAGAAGAATAATTCACTTCAGCTAAATCGAACCGCGTAAAATGGTTTTCAACATTTTTCTCAAAATTATCCCAATTTTTATTTTCGGGCTTTGTCCAAGCTACTTCGGCAGTCGCCATTGCGCGGGGCCAAGTCATATACTCCAAATAACGGCGATTGTATAATTGCTCACTCCAAAGATTTGCTTGGACGCCTTTTACAAGAGCTGGATTTAACCCCGTGATGATAGGTTCGTAGGAATAAGCTTTATTTAACAACAAGGTAGAGTAAACTTTTGACTCCAGAGCCGAATCGCCCTGCATATAATCAATATAGCAATATTGCGTGGGCGACATTACTACTTCATGACCTTGCGCTGAAGCATCTAAACCGCCCTTTTCGCCCCGCCAACTCATCACCGCAGCACCAGGTGCCAAACCGCCTTCCAAAATTTCATCCCACCCAATGGCTTTCTTGCCTTTCTCGCTAATAATTTTCACTATCTTTTTAGTAAAATACGATTGAACCTCATTCATGTTTTTCAATCCTTCCTTTTTTGCTAATTCAGTAATCGCGGAATCCTTTTCCCAAAAGTTTTTCGTGCATTCATCGCCACCAATATGAATGTACTCAAAGGGGAACAGAGTAGCAAGTTCAGAAAATACTTTGTCTAAAAAAACGTACACGTTTGGGTTGGCAGGATTTAACGCATTGTCAATGCGCGACTTAGGATGTGGAGGAACCCAGTCTATAATGACTTCGCCCGATCTTACTTGATAATTTTCTACACCTTTTGTATAGGATAGTTCTGGATAAGAAACAACTGCTGCCAAAGAATGACCAGGAACATCTACTTCAGGCATGATGTCTACAAATCTTTCTTTTGCATAAGCTACCAACTCTTTGATATCTTCTTGCGTAAAAAATCCGCCATAAGTTCGCGGTTCGTCAGCGGGTGGCGGCGTGAAACTACCAAAATATCCGACGCGTTCTGCGTTATAGGCACCCTTTTTTGTTAGGTTGGGATACGATTTTATTTCTACGCGCCAACCTTCATCGTCGGTAAGGTGCAAGTGCAAAAGATTCATTTTATATTTAGACATATTGCTGATGTATGACTTCACATCTTCTTTAGTAAAAAAATGACGCGCCACATCAAGCATCAATCCGCGCCAAGCAAATCGCGGATAATCTGTAATTTCTACAGCTGGTATTTTCCAGGAAATATTTTGAACCGTAGTAGGACTTTCAATTTTTGGAGGCAAAAGTTGCAACAAACTTTGTACACCATAGTAAAGTCCTACTCCTTGATTTGCTTTAATTTTTATGTTTGTAGGGGTTACAGAAAGCTTATAACCTTCCTTACCAATACTTGTATCTGGCTTGTTGTTTATACTGAGAGTAATTGTTGGCAAGGCAACTTTCCGATTAACAAATACTTTATAACCCGTAGATTTTTTAAGTTTTTCTTTTAAAAGTGCTACAGTAATTCCAGTTGCGCCTTTTGCAGAAATGTCAATAATTCTCGGCAATTCAAAAACGCCCTTTTTAGTAATCAGTTTAACTGGCGCCGGAATGAGCGAAATTTTTTGGGCAAAAATGGTGTGGCAGAAAAAAACTATAAAAATTGTATAAACAATCTTATTCAAGGAATGATAAGTTTTATATTTTTTTTCGTAAACGATAAATTTCGAGTTCATAACAATAATTTTTTTAGAAGTGGTTTTAATTTCTTATATTTGGAATTTACAAAAGTAAAAAAATTATTTTGGTTTCTTGTATTCGGAATTTATAAAAGTAAAAAATATTTTATTTTGAAAATAAACAAAAATAAATCCCGAACTTCCATCATCGAAAATTCGGGATTTTATTTTAGAGCAATTTTTTTGACTAATTCAGCATATTTAGTTTCTTCTGAATTTCATCAACCAATTTACGTTGGTTTTCAACTTGCTTTTTGCTGTCGTCTTGTTGCTTCAAATTTATTTGAATATCGTTTTCTGCTTTAGCAATTTTCTTTTTGTAATCTTCGATATCCGAATGTAAATCAGTATTCTTACGCTCTAAATTGCGTTGATTTTTTTCCAATTTTTTAAGCGCATCTTGCTGATCGTTCAACTGATCGGCTGTCATATCGCGCTGTACACTCAAGTTGAATGCAGTTAATATTTTTTCACCTTCTTTATATTTGTCAGCAAAATCTTTTGAATTAAGGTACGCACCACCTAAATCGAACCAAACTGTAGCTGTTGTGTTCTGTCCATTTTCGGCAAATTTAGCATACATATCAACGGTGTTCGCACCACCGATAGCTGGAATCAAAGCATTATCGCTAAACCATTCGTCGTTTTTATTTTTTATATCGCCTTTAAATTGCTTTGCATACTCTTTCCATTTTTTATTCACGTACTTCATTGGGACACCCATAATATCGAGACTGATACTATTTTTTGCGCCCACACTCATCAAACGTTCGCCTTCGAGTGTAGTTGGTGCAATTAAACCTTTTGTCATCGTAGCTGCGCGCATAGAATCTGTGGCTGAAGTTTGAGCAAAAAGACTGCCACTGAAAATAACTAAAATAAAAACAATAACTTTTGAAAAATGATGTAACTTAATCATAGATAGACTTATTTTGAGAATTAAATAATGAGCAAATTTAGTAAAATTAAATCGCTTTAAGAACGAAATTTAATTACTTTTATGCAATAATACTATTAGACGCATAATTTTCTTTAGATACAGTATTTAGCTGTTAAAAAATGGATAAATTTTTGTACAATATAAATAGTAATTAACATTTGCTTAGTAGTTTTGAGGTACTGACTTAAAACGCAATCACGTTCTCTATTAGCCAAACTATAAAAAGAGTAACTGAAATGAATTTTAGATTTACTTTCAGGCGGAATTTTCTGAGTTTCGCTATTATATTTCTTAATCTATCCGTTTTTGCGCAAACGATGGAGCGTGCCGATTTTTTTTATAACCGTAAAGAATATGGTTCTGCAAGTATTATTTACGAAAAATTGGTCACGCCCAAAAATGCTGCGGTTGTAAAATCGAAATTAGCCAATTGCTATCGCATAGTAAACCGAATGCAACAAGCCGAACCTTTGTATGCCGAAGTTACAGAATTAGAAAAACCAAACCCTGCCGATTATTTGCGATACGGCGAAGTGTTGATGAGTCTTTCAAAATATGAGCAAGCAAAAATTTGGTTTAAAAAATCGCTCAAAGAATTTCCCGAGAATACGCTGACTAAAAACTTACTCGCCAATTGCGATAAAGTTAAAACTATTCCGCCGTATTTTCGGGTAGATAAATTAACACCGTTTTCTAAAAATGAAACGTGCGATGATAATGCTGCGGTTTTTTATAATGGCGGTATCGTGTTTGCCTCCGATAGATCGGCAGGTTGGCGACCACTCAAAGAAAAAAATCCTGAAACCAATCGAGATTATCCGACATTATTTTACGCGGAAAGAACGAGCGATACATCGTTTGCTGAACCAAAAGAATTCTCTGGCAAAATTACAGCTACCAATAAAGTAACAGCGAATGCTTCGTTTACTGCTGATGGGAAGCATATCTATTTTTGTAGAAACAGTATGAATTTATCGAAAAGTAAAACTTACACCATGCAACTTTATACCGCCGAGACTACTGACGGTGAACATTGGTCTAATATAGAGTCACTTTCTTTTTGCGATTTAAACATTAATTACTTTTATCCCGCTGTTTCACCCGATGGCAAATTCTTATTTTTTTCGAGTGATAAAAGCGGTGAGAGTAATGGTGGGCTAGATATTTATATGTCGCGCAAGTCGAAAAAAGGTTGGTCGAAACCTGAGAATCTTGGACCAAAAATTAATACTTCTGCGCACGAAATTTGTCCATTTTATACCAAGAGCGGAAAATTATATTTTTGCTCGAAAGGACATTTGGGTTATGGCGGTTACGATATTTTTGTAACAGAACGCGACACAGACAATAATTGGAAAACGCCGATAAACGTTGGTTTACCGATAAACAGTGCATACGACGATATTTCGATTGCTTTTTCACCCGATGGTCAACTTGGTACGTTTACATCTTCGAGATCAGGTGCAGGTGATGATATTTTTCTGTTTAAATTAAAACCTGGCATTGCCGATACGATGGAATGTATTTCGCCAAACGATACAGCAGTTACGTATTTAAACAGCGAAGCGTTTACCATAAATTCAATTCCGCGTGTTCAGAACGAAAACTCTAACAGGAATAATTCATCGTCGTCTTCCAAAACATCGGTTACAGAAAATAATACGGCGGAAGATATAGTTACTAAAAGTGTAGAAACTCCTACTGCACTTGATCTTATCACTGTTCAATCGCTCGATATTTTTAAAGAATGGCAAACGGCGATAGATAAAGGGAAAGAGAAAAACAAATCGTCGCTTACAAAAAGTGCGCTGTTCAATGGATTCAAAAATGCGCAGAACATCATAGAATTTTCTCCGGCACAATTTCAAGTTTTAGATGCGCTGGCTGATTTTTTACAAAAAAATAAACAATTAACTTTTTCAGTTGCCGTGCATAGCATGACACAAACGAAAGAAAATGCAGTCGAAATTAAGTACATCACGCAAACGCAAGCCGAAGCAATTACAGTATATTTAGTTTCAAAAGGTGTTCGAGATAAACGACTTACTGCGCGTGGTCTCGGGAAAAATCAACCGCTAACGGATTGCAGTGCAGCACCTTGCGCACCAAATGTGGATGCTGAAAATGCGCGCGTGGTTTTTAAAATTCATTATGAAGAATAAAAAGAATCCCTATGTGGACTTACCCGAAATACGAACGCGCGCTCAAAAACCCGAACCAGTGGCATTATTGCGAAAAAGTAAACATAGAAACTTTATTTGAAGGTAAAAACCCAGAACTTGTTTACATTTTCGATTATTTGCTTTCAGAAATTATTGATTGGGCAAATATTGCCGTTAGCGCTACGCCAAACTGCATCGTGTTAGTGCATCGGCAAACTTTCCTCATCTTTCGCCCGATGAAAAAAGAATTAGACGTTAAGTTTTATTCCGATTATTTCAATGATGTGTCACCGATTTAAAATCTACAGCCGTTTTTGGTAAATACCAAAATCATATTCGCCTTTCCAATTTGGAAGACGTTACACCACAAGTGATTGAATTGCTCCGTAAATCGTATGAGTTGTTATAAGATAAAAAAATATCAATTTCAGAAAATTGATAAACACATGAGTAACTACAATCTTTTTAAAGAAAAAAACGTTTATAATTCAAATTGTAAGTGATGAAAAAATTACTGTTCCTATTTTTTATTGTAGCGAATTGCGCACAAGTGCGCGCATCGTGGTTGTTGCTTCCGATGGATACGAAACAGAAAGATCATTTGAAAGCGTATGGCATCACGTTTTGGGTGTTACAAAAACAAATTGAAGCACACTGGTTGTTAAATTATCGCGGTGGAAGTTTTGCTATTCCATACAGCGTGGAGTTTGAAAAAGAATGTCGCACGCGCAACGTGACAGCTGAAGTCATTTCGGATGCGGCGTTCGGCGCTATTCAGCGCGAAATTTCTAATCCAGAAGTGAATCAAGACGATATTAAATTAGAAGTCGCGCCAAAAATTGCAGTTTATACACCCGATTTCGATATGAAAGGCAAACGCGTTCAACCTTGGGATGACGCCGTCATGTTGGTGCTGACGTACGCCGAAATTCCGTTCGAGAAAGTATATGATAGGGAAGTGGTTGAAGGTAAACTTTCCAAATACGATTGGTTGCATTTGCACCACGAAGATTTTACAGGGCAGTACGGGCGTTTTTATGCCAGCTATCACGGCATGCCATGGTATAAAGACAATCAGAAAAAATCGGAGGATTTGGCACACGCGTTAGGTTTTGCAAAAGTGTCGCAGTGCAAATTAGCGGTTGCAAAAAAAATTAAAGATTTCGTCATGGGTGGTGGATTTATGTTTGCTATGTGTTCCGCTACTGACACGTATGATATTGCGTTAGCTGCCGATGGCACAGATATTTGCGCCAATATTTACGACGGCGACGCATCCGATCCGAACGCGCAAGAAAAATTAGATTTTTCAAAAACGTTCGCCTTCAAAGATTTTCAGTTGGTGCGCGATCCGTTAGTCTATGAATTTTCTACCATAGACAACGATATTATTTACGGCAGACCGCAAAGCGTAGAAACAGATTACTTCACGTTGTTTGATTTTTCCGCTAAGTGGGATCCGATTCCGACCATGCTGACGCAAAACCATACGCGTATTGTGAAAGGATTTATGGGTCAGACGACGGCATTTCACAACAACGTCATTAAATCGAATGTATTAATTTTGGGTGAAAATAAACCGTACGCCGAAGCGCGTTACATTCACGCACCGTATGGACAAGGATTTTTTACTTTCTATGGTGGACACGATCCGGAAGATTATCGCCATTACGTGGATGATCCAGAAACAGATTTAAGTTTGCACCCGAACTCGCCTGGCTATCGCCTCATTTTGAATAATATTTTATTTCCAGCTGCTAAAAAGAAACATCGCAAAACGTAATAATTAATCTGAGTGTTTTGTTATTTTGTTAAAATTTGGTGTTTCAAAATTTCGTCGTATTTTTGAAAGTATCTTCAAATAATCTGAAATATGAATAACCGGGTAATTAATATTGATCCTGAAATTTTAGGGGGAACACCTGTTTTTTTCGGAACGCGCGTACCGATTAAAAACCTATTTGATTATTTAGAATCAGGTGATTCTATTGAAGTTTTTTTAGAAGATTTTGATGGCGTTACACTAAGTCAAGTAATTTGGGTGCTTGAAAAATCTCATAAATTAATCGAAACATCTTCAAATATTTTTCATGAAAATCTTGCTTGATGAATGTATAACTAAACGTTTGAAAAAATACTTAACCGAGTTTGATGTTTTTACTGTTCGGGAATTAGGATTAGGTGGCGTTAAAATGGCAAATTAATGGAATTCTGTATTGATAATGAGTTCGATATTTTGCTTACAACAGATAAAAATTTGATGTTCCAACAAAATTTAGATAAGTACCCTTTAACAATCGTCGTGCTTGATTCTTTTTCTTCTAAAATAGAAAAACTCTCTGTTTTTATACCTACTTTCAAATTACAATTACCCGAGCTTCAAAAAAATCAAGCTTATATTATTAAACAACCTTAAAACGATTCAGTAGGAAAAAAGTTAGTTTAAAATTTTGTGGTTCGATTAGTATATATTAATCCTATCGGTTAATTTTTTAGTATCCTGAATCGTTAATCATAAAAATAACGGGCGAAGTGCGTTAAATTTGCGCTGCTATATTTTAGTATGATTAAAAGAATTGTTTTTGTTCTCTCTCTGTTGTGTATTTATTTTTTGTCAACGCTCACTTTTACGCGTTGCGCGCAAATAGTAAAACCTGGTGGTGGAAAAAAAGATACGATACCGCCACACATCGTTGAGAAATATTCCACACCCAATTATCAAAAAAACTTTAAGCCACAGCGGATTGTTTTAACTTTCGATGAATGGATTAGACTCGATGAACCGAA
>JAYVVO010000594.1:0-7692 GCA_043786955.1 Saprospiraceae bacterium | reverse complement strand
TTCTAAAACGATTCACAAAATCCACTGTCACACCAAAATCGTCTAAGCGTTTTTTGAAAGTATTATTGTGTTGCATCGCCAAAATAGTTGTCGGCACTAATATAGCAACTTGCTTTCCAGCTAAAACAGCTTTAAACGCTGCACGAATTGCAATTTCTGTTTTACCAAAACCCACATCACCACAAATGAGTCTATCCATTGGGTGGGCTTTTTCCATATCTTTTTTCACGTCGGCAGTCGTGGTAATTTGGTCGGGTGTGTCTTCATGTTCGAACGAAATTTCCATTTCATCCTGCAAATAATTATCGGGCGGAAACGCGTAACCTTCACTGCCTTTGCGCAACGCGTACAGTTTTATGAGTTCTGTCGCAATGTCTTTAACGCGTTTTTTTGTGGTGCGTTTTAAATTCGCCCAAGTATCGGTGCCGAGTTTATTGAGTTTCGGTTCGTTGCCTTCTTTACCAACATAGCGCGCAATTTTGTGGAGCGAGTTAATGCTGACGTACAGCAAATCGTTACCCATGTAAACAATGCGCACCGCTTCTTGAATGTAACCGTTGATGTTTATTTTTTCGAGACCTGAAAATTTACCCACGCCATGATCAATGTGCGTGACGTAATCGCCAGGTTGTAATTCGCGTAGGGCTTTGAGCGTAATGGTTTGTTCGCGACTAAAACCTTGTTTGAGTTTAAATTTATGATAGCGTTCAAAAATTTGGTGGTCCGTAAAACACGCGAGTTTTAAATCGTTGTCAATGAATCCGCCGCGCAACGCTTTTATAATCGGTTCAACTTTTACGCTTGCGTTTAAATCGCGAAAAATAGAAAACAAGCGTTGCGTTTGTCTCTCGTTATCGCTGAACAAATAGTTTTTGTATTTTAAATTATCATTTTCAGAAAATTTCTGAATCAGAAACTTAAAATTTTTATTGATGGTTGGTTGATGCGTAGAATTAAAGGAAATTTTTTGTATAATATCATTCGCAAACGGTGCGATACTTTGGCTATTGCCGTTTAGAATGATGGTGTTATAATTCTGAATATCGTTAAAAACCTCGAACGGTTGAATGAACGCATACTCCTTAAAAATTTCTTTGAGTTGTTCATCTGTATCGAAAGAAACAGATTCGCGAAATTTTTCCGCCGCCTCGAAACAAAGTTGTAATTTATCTTGCACCAATTGCGCGTCGCGCATCCAGATATTTGTTTTTTTCGGCAAAACTTGAAACAGAGAAACTTTCTCGGTGCGATCAAATTTTTTATTGATGTTCGGCACAATACTCAGTCGAGAAAGATTTTGTTCTGAAAGTTGTGTGTCGGGATTAAATGTGCGAATAGATTCGACTTGAATATCGTCGAGCTCGATGCGATACGGCAAATCGTTGCCATAACTAAACACATCAATAATAAATCCGCGAATAGAAAACTGACCAGGTTCGTACACAAAATCCAAACTTTCAAAACCGTATTCTACTAAAACTTCTCGTAAAAACTTTACGTCGAGATCAGAGCCTTTCATAATTTCGATGCGTTTCGATTCGAGTTGCTTGGGTTCAACCACTTTTTCAAACAGCGCTTCTGGATAAGTTACTGCAATGCCACCGTCGGCATCAAGCTGGCGCAAATTATTGATGAACTCAGTGCGTTGCAAAACGTTCTGACTATTGATTGCCTCGAAATTACTTGGTCGTTTAAAACTATCGGGAAGAAATAAAATGGAGAATTGCGCGAGGAGATTTTCTAAATCGTTTTGTAAATACGCCGCTTCTTCTCTATCGGCAGCAACCACTAAATGAAAATGTTTGACGTTCAGAAAAACGCCTGCAATAATAAACGCATCGAGCGAACCAATAACACCGCCCAATTGTAAGCGCACATCATTCCCACCAGATTGCAATTTTTCTGCAATCTGTAAAACGTTTTCGCTTTCTTTATACTTAACTAATAACTGTGTCAATGCATCCACAGGACAAAGATAGTGATGAGGCGTGATGGATAGTATGCAATCGGTGAAATTTTTCTAATTTTGAATGTGTCTTAATTTAGGGAGTAAAGAGTAAGTAATTCATTTTACAAATAGTCTTTAAAATCCTATTAAAAACAGATTCATTTTTTAGGTTTGCTGCTCTTAGGTTTTAATTCTTGAATTTTTTTAACTTCTTTATCAAAATCACTTTCCCTTGTATTGATTTGTGTTTGATTAAATTTTTCATATTCGCTTTCAGCCATTTCGGTAGCTAATTTATGGGATATTTTACCTGCGTGCATGAGTATTTCTCTATCGTTTAATTTTAAAAAGCCGTTTAGTTTTTCAATCCAATCTTTCATGTGCATCGGAATTTTTCGCATGGCTTGTCCTTCAGCAAACACAAGGTATTGCTCTGTTAAATTATTTAATGCTAAGAGTTCATCTTCTGTTAAATAGTTTTTTGCAATCGAAACATCTTGTTTTCTGGGTTTCGCGCCTTTCCAAGAAGTTAATCCCATATTCGGATTTTCACTCTTTGCACGTTGTGAAATTATTTCGGCTGCAGTTTTGCCTGTAATTGCCCAATGAATTTTGTTTTAACCGTTTGAAAAAAAACAATACTTGTTTCAAGCGTTGGGTCATAATCAGTACTGGTGGCGTAAATATCTGTAATTTTTTGATAAAATCTTCTTTCCGAAGTTCTAATATCTTGAATACGTCTGAGCAGCTCCTCGAAATAATCGAACGGTTGATTGGGATTTTTCAGGCGTTCATCATCCATCACAAACCCTTTTACAATATACTCCTTAATGTGCTGTGTTGCCCACTGTCTAAAACGCGTTGCTACGTGCGATTTAATTCTGTAGCCAACTGAAATTATTGCATCGAGATTATAAAAATTAGTTTTATAGTTTTTGCCATCGGCGGCAGTTATTAAGTATTCCTTAATAACTGAAGTTGAATTTAATTCCCCTTCTTCAAAAATATTTTTTAGATGAATATTTATGTTAGCAATCGTTGTTTGAAATAATTCAGCCATAAGTTTTTGGCTTAACCAAACAGTCTCATTTTCTAAACGTACTTCTAATTTTGTTATGCCGTTTTCAGTTTGATAAATTACAATTTGTGAATTATTATTCATGTTTTAATTTTAGACGTTCATTTATTAAACGCATAAAATTAATACAATTTATTTAAAACAAAAATTTTGAAGTAAATAAATTTGAATTACTAATTACACTCAATTAAAAAACGTTTTGGGTTTCTTCTCGCCCTAATTTATGAGCATGGCACACTCATTCATCAATGTGTTCTTGAATAGTAGTCTTGCTATTCTTTATAAAACTAAAAAAATATCAGCCGCTGTAAACCACAGAAAACTACAACTTTGGCATTACTTAAATCAATAGATTAAATTTGATGGGTGGGTTCAATCAAATCCCATAGATTACCGTAAAGATCGGCAAAAACGGCGACTGTTCCATAATTTTCTGTTTTGGGCGCGCGTACAATCTGTATATTTTCTTGCACCAGATTTTGAAAATCACGCTTGAAATTGTCGGTGTAAAGAAACAGAAACACGCGTCCACCCGTTTGATTTCCTACGCGACTCATCTGCTCATCGGTGCTCGCTTTAGCTAAGAGCAAGTTACAAGTGATTGAATTATTCACATTTGGCGGCGCAATAATCACCCAACGCTTAGAGTCGTTGAGTTGCGTATCTTCAACGAGGTGGAAATGTAATTTTTGTGTGTAAAATTGTATAGCCTCGTCGTAGTCGCTCACCAATAAAGCCAAATGTGCTATATGCTGATTCATAAAAAAATTAAATCTATTGTATTTGCACCAAAATTCTAAACCCGTTTTCTATTTTTTTTGTTAAGGACAGTATTACATCCTTGAGGGACTTTCTTATAAAAATTTAAAAAGAAATTTTTTAAGAAATATTATGGCTTTGTGAATCTTTGTCCGTTTTTAGAGGAAAGCCCTATACATCCTTAGTAAGTTTTAAAAATTTTTCCACCTACTGATTAAAACACAGAAATGTATTTACGAAGAAAAAAATTTACGATTTTATCTTTCCTCATCCTGAGCTTTGTAAGTAAATTTTACGCACAAAGTTTTTCTGCCGAAAAAATTAAAAAGCACATTTCATTTTTGGCAAGCGATAAATTACACGGTCGTGGATCGGGTACGGAAGATGAACGTAAATCGGCTGCGTATATAGTCGAACAATTTAAACAAATAGGTTTAACACCGCAAGGCGATGATAAAACTTGGTTGAATGCGTTTACGTTTAAACAATCGAACAATCCGCATGAAATTTCTGAGCCGAATGCGCCAACGTTAAACTGCGCTAACGTCGTTGGTTTTTTAGATAATGGCGCAGAATACACGATTGCGATTGGTGCGCATTACGATCACCTCGGCATCGGCGGCGAAGGTAGTTCGCTCGAAGCGAATCCAAAAAATAAAATCCATAACGGCGCGGACGATAACGCTTCGGGTGTTGCAGGCGTGATTGAACTGGCGCGTTATTTTAAAAATAATGGCAAAACAGAGCCGTTTAATTTTTTGTTCTTGTGTTTTTCTGGTGAAGAGCTCGGACTGATTGGTTCAAAACGATATTGCGAAAATCCGACGTATCCACTCACCAAACTGAACTATTATTTAAACATGGATATGATTGGTCGCTTTCGCGAAGAAAAAGGCTTGGTTATTCAAGGCGTTGGTACATCCGAATTGTTCCCAAAAATTATTCAATATTCACCGACAAAAATAAAAATTACTTTCGATTCATCGGGTACTGGTCCGTCCGATTATACTTCTTTTTATCTCAAACAAGTTCCTGTTCTGGGCTTTTTTTCTGGTGCGCATTCAGACTATCATAAAGCGACGGATGATGTAGAAAAAATTAATTTTGCGGGTGAAGTCAAAATTTTAGACTATATTGCAGAAATAATTGAAGGCACTTGTACGTTCGATAAGCAAATTTTTCAGGAAACGCAATCGCCACAAACGCAATCGCGCTCGTTTAAAGTTACTTTGGGTGTTATTCCCGATTACGCTTTCGATAAAAAAGGTTTGCGCCTTGATGGTGTTTCTTCAAATAGACCAGCTGCAAAAGCAGGATTAAAAGCAGGTGATATTATTATAAAAATGGGCGAGTACAACATTGAAAATATTTACACGTACATGGATGTACTCGAAAAATTTAATACATCTGAAAAAACGGTGCTGATTTATGTCAGAGATGGCAAAGAAATGCGCACGGAAGTTGAATTTTAAAGGAAATAAATTATGTTCGCTACGCCTCATACCTTAGATTTCACACTCACTACACCAGCAGTTATTTTTCCTGCTGTTTCCTTACTTCTCATTGCCTATACTAACAGATTCAATTCTATTTCAGGCAGAATACGCGATTTAAAACGCCAGTATTTAGATTCGGAAGACGATACAATCATTACTCAGATGAAATCGCTGCGTAGAAGATTACTTATTATCCGGAATATGCAATGGTTAGCCGTTTTTTCGCTCTTCCTGAGCGTACTCTCCATGCTGATGATGTTTGAAAACAGACCTAACACTGCCAAACAATTTTTCGTCGTCGGTATGTTTACCCTTTTGGCTTCCTTGTTTTTGTCGCTGCGCGAAATTCATCTTTCAATCCATGCGCTCAATATTGAAATGCAAGACATAGAACATAAATTAGTTGAAAAGAAAAACTTTTTAAGAAAAATTGAGGAGTTCGAGATTTAAAAGTTCTATAATTTCTACTGTTGTGATCAAATTTTGGCTTTACCTAACCTTACAAAATTTTTTCAGATAATTTTACCAAAGTTGCCGATTTTTAAATTAAGAACTTAAATTAGCAGCAAATTTGCAGTATCAGAATTTAAATTTCAGAACCATACACTTTAAACTAAAATATGTCTCAAACTCCAACTGATGCCATCAATGCATCTGCTGTGAAAGGCACGGGAAAATTCCCATCAGCCATTCCTTATATTGTAGGCAACGAAGCCGCCGAACGATTTAATTATTATGGTTTGCGTGCCATACTCACGACTTTTTTAGTTGCGGCTTTTTTTAAAGCTAAATTTCCCCTCACACACGAAGGTGCTATTGCGGCTGAAGCAGGTGCGAATGCTGCGACGCACGATTTTGTCGCAATGAGTTATTTGCTCCCGCTTTTTGGTGGAATGATTTCCGATTGGTTTTGGGGAAAATATAAAACTATTTTACGTCTTTCTTTGGTGTACGTTCTCGGTAATATTATTTTAGCTTTTAGCACGACCAACGAAAATTTATTCATGACGGGTTTACTGTTTGTAGCTATTGGTGCAGGCGGTATTAAACCGTGTGTGTCTGCGAATGTAGGTGATCAATTCGATCAATCGAATCAGCACTTAATGTCAAAAGCATTCGATGCATTTTATTTTTCAATTAATTTGGGTTCGTTTTTTTCAATTTTACTCATTCCCTACCTGAATGCAAAGTACGGACCGCAAATTGCATTCGGCGTACCAGCTATTGCGATGTTAATAGCAACCGCTTTTTTTTATGCAGGTAATAAAAAATACGTGAAAGTGCCACCGAAAGGCGATAATAATAAACTCGTTATTTTAATTACAGCGTTTGTTGCTTTAGCGGCTTCGTATTTATATTTCGATAGAACCGTTCATTACGGTATGGGACCTGTTATGTTGTCGTTCGCGTTTTTAACTATTGTTTTTGCATTTATTTTTCAGAAACAATGGTTTGCAAAACCAGGAAATTTTGTTGGAATAAATTTGTTTGCACTCACGCGTGGCGGTTTTGCCGCAGCGACTACTGAGTACGGCGCAGATAAAATTGAAGGCGTTCGCTCGGTTTGGCGCGTATTGGCAGTTTTTGCATTCATTCCTTTTTTCTGGGCACTGTGGGATCAGAACCAATCGGAATGGGTAATACAGGCGCAACATTGCGATTTAAATTTTATGGGAAGAACTTGGCAGGCTGAACAAATCAGCGCAGCGAATGCGGTTTTAATTTTATTATTTATTCCGTTGTTTTCGTTTGGTATTTATCCCGCTATTCAAAAATTAGGTATTAACGTGACCTCGCTCAGAAAATTTGGTGCTGGTTTTTTCATTACTGCGCTATCGTTTGTTATTATTTCACTCATTCAAACACAAATTGATGCTGGCGCAACACCGAGTATTGGTTGGCAATTATTGGCTTACGTTATTTTAACGGCGGGTGAAATTCTAATTTCAATTACAGGCTTAGAATATGCTTATACGCAATCGCCACCGAGTATGAAATCCACTATTTCTGCATTGTATCTTTTAATGGTGACACTCGGCAATGTTTTAGTGTCGGTCATTCAGAATAATATTAAAAATGGCGGATTTTTCGCGCAGTTTCACGGTGCAAGTTTTTTCTGGTTATTCACTGGAATTTGTTTTACAACGGGTATAATTTTTGCTATCGTCTCACCGTTTATTAAGCAACGAAGCTATATTGGTGCATCAATTGAATAAGAAAAATAAATTTTATTAAAATAAACAAGTCGCCGTATACAAATTATGTTGCGGCGATTTATTTTTGACCTCACAAAAAATAATAAAAATGAATTTTCCTGAAGACGTACGCTATACGAAAGAGCATGAATGGATTCGCCTTGAAGCCAACGGTGAAACTGCCATCGTCGGTATTACCGATTTTGCGCAAAGCGA
>JAYVVO010000593.1:0-2702 GCA_043786955.1 Saprospiraceae bacterium | reverse complement strand
GTATTAGAGTGGATGCGAATCAAGGCTACACCTTAAAAGATTTAAAAAATTTTATTGCTGCTACGGAAGTTGCTAATGTGGAACTGATTGAACAACCTTTGTTGGTTGGTAAAGAAGAGATACTTTTAAAATTAGAAACTTCAAGTCGCCAAATTTTATGCGCCGACGAATCGCTCCACGATGCGCAATCAGCGCTGAAATATGCCACGTCTGAGAAAAAACTATTCGGTATCTATAATATTAAACTAATGAAGTGCGGTGGTTTAATCGGTGCTTTAGAAATTGCTAATATTGCTCGAACCGCCAACATCAAATTATTTTGGGGTTGCAACGACGAAAGTATTGTGAGTATTACCGCTGCCTTACACATTGCTTACGCTTGCGAAAATACGCGCTTCATTGATCTCGATGGCAGTTTCGATTTAGCAGAAGATTTAGTTTCAGGTGGATTTGTTTTAGAAAATGGTTTTATGAAAATAAATGGTCAACCAGGTTTTGGATTTCGGAAAATAGTTTAGTTGTTCGTTGTTGAGTATTCACAAACGAACAACTATCAACGAACAACGAAAATTTATTTGTAACTTGTGCGTTAAATTAGATTACCTCCAGCATTTTTATTAATGGTTCAAGATTTAGCCAGACGGCGATTTATAATATTAGGCGTTTTTATTGCAGCCTCCGTAATTTTAATAGGTAGAGCGATGCAACTTCAACTTATAGATTCCAACTACAGATTTAAAGCGGCGGCAATGACTATTGAACGTGCAGTAAGTTTTCCATCGCGCGGTGTAATTTACGACAGAAATAATAATTTAATGGTGTATAATAATCCGATGTACGATATTTTAGCAACGTACAATCAGATTGATTTTTTAAAAGACACTAACAAAATTCAGCGCCTTTGTCGTTTGCTTTCTATTGATACAGCTACCTTTCATACTAATTTAGAAAAAAACTGGAAAAGTGGGCAATTCAATAAAAGTATTCCCTACACTTTCCTTTCGCTCATCACGCCCGAGCAATACGCACGATTCCAAGAATCGCTGCACGAATTTACGGGTTTTTCGGTGCAACTGCGCAACGTGCGAGGTTATCCGCAACACAATGGTGGTTCAGTTTTAGGTTATTTAAGTGAAGTGAACCCAACACAGCTTAAAGATTCATCGGTTTTATACGAAGCGGGGGATTATATCGGCGCATCGGGTATTGAAAAATATTACGAATCCTTTTTGCGTGGTAGTAAAGGCGTGCAGTTTATCATGAAAGATAATATGGGCAGATTGGTCGGACCTTGGAAGGAAGGAAAACTCGACACCGCCGCCATTCAAGGAAAAGATTTAATTTGCACAGTTGACTTAAACTTACAATCACTAGGTGAAAAATTATTGGCAAATAAAATTGGTGCCATCGTAGCCATTGAACCACAAACAGGTGAAATTTTAGCCAGTGTTACAGCACCGACTTTCGATCCGAACAAAATGGTAATCTCTAAAGGAAGAAGTGCCATTATTGCTGCTATGCTCAAAGATTCGCTCAAACCTTTTTTCGATAGAACAGTCACGGCTGAATATCCGCCAGGTTCAATTTTTAAACCCATGATGGGTTTAATTGCGCTCAACATGGGTGTTTGGGATAAAAATAATGGCGTTGCCTGCAACGGCGGATATTTTTACAACGGGAGAAGATTGACTAAATGCCATATACATTCTTATTCTGGCGATTTATCGGAAGGTATTATGAACTCTTGTAACGGCTATTTTTGTACCGTTTATCGCGCTATGATTGATCGTTATAGTTTTAAAGAAGCGCGTCGCGGACTTGATTCGCTCAACGAAGCGATTTATAAATTCGGAATGGGTAAACGTTTAGGTGTTGACTTTCCTGCCGAGCGCGGTGGGAACGTACCGACTTCGCGATACTATAATCGCATTTACACGCGCGATAAATATTGGTATTCGACGAATATTGTTTCGAATGGTATTGGGCAAGGCGAAAATAATTTGACCACTATACAAATGGCAAATTTAGCTGCAACCATAGCTAATCGTGGTTGGTTTTACACGCCGCATCTAATACGCGGCGCTAAATTGCCAGAAGGTGGAACTACGCCACTCCTTAAACGCTATACCGTTAAACATTTTACAGGAGTTGCAGCAGAAAATTTTGATCCCGTCGTACGCGGAATGCGCCTCGTTATTGAAAATGGAACGGGTAGTAACGCGCGAATAAACGGCATACCAGTGTGTGGCAAAACAGGTACAACGCAAAACTCGCATGGTGAAGACTCTTCTGTATTTATTGGTTTTGCGCCACAAGATGATCCTAAAATTGCAATTGCTGTTTATTTAGAAAATGGTGGTTGGGGGAATGATTTTGCTGCGCCGATAACAGGCTTAATGATTGAAAAATTTCTCAGTGGTGTCATTGCACCCAATCGTTCAGCACTTATTGATTTTGTATCTAATTCAAAACTCGCTTATACACCCGATAGAGGATATTATGTCAGTAAAGCCAGTAGATAGTTGACAGTTGTTGGTTTATAGGTGGCTATACCTTGAGATGTGTTATAAGAAATCCTGAAAAAATTATGTTTTTTTGCTTTTTTAATAATAAATGCGCGCTAATGTGTTAAAAGCTAAATGATTCTGAACTTTTTTTATACTATGTTTGGTTAAGTGATATGATAAGTATTATTTTCGTGT
>JAYVVO010000592.1:0-2714 GCA_043786955.1 Saprospiraceae bacterium | reverse complement strand
TTGTAGGATCTTCATTCGTGCGTTTAAATGTAAAACGATACGTAATATCGTCACCCAAAACTGTTGAGTTATTTTTTATGTGAATTTCATAGCGAATATCTTCGCCGAAAGTCGCATAGTTAGGTCCGCCTTGTGGTAATTCCAAACCGATATAATCGGCTATAATTGTAACCGTGTTCGGAGCGTCTGGACTTCTAAAAGCATAAACGTCTGTATTATCTGCCAAAGGGTCGTTGGCGATAAGCGGTGCTTCGCGGTGACTAGACGCCTCTAAAAAACGAGTCTCAACACCAAAATAACTTATCGTAGTCATTAAGGCGAGAACTAAACTCGCTTTCAAAAAAAACTGTGTTGAATTTGTCATTTAAATAAATTTTAAATAATGAGAATAAAAACATTTAGGAGCAAAAAAACTTAATGCACATCTTGCTTTTTTACAATTACGAGAAACATACTGCGTTTGGTTTTTGTCATTAAAAGTTATTTATTTCTTGACGGAAAATACACGATACGATTTCTTTTTTTGAAAAATAAAAATTACTTTTGATTCCTCATTCATAAAAAATATTCTAACAGCTTATGAAAAATCTACATTGGGTATTTATAATACTTGTGATGCTTTCCACAAAGGTGCTTGCCCAAAAACCAGATGTTGTTGCATCGAATATTGATAGCACGATGTCACCTGCAACCGATTTTTTTCAATTTGCCAACGGAGGTTGGTTCAAACGCAATCCGATCCCATCTACGGAATCGAGTTGGGGAATTGGGCGCGTTTTATATGAAGATATTTACGCCAAAAAACGCATCATCAATGAAAATTTAGGAAAGCAAAAATTAGTTCCAGGCAGTATTGAACAAAAAATTTATGATTTTTGGCAAACGGGTATGGATTCCGTTGCGATTGAAAATAATGGAATAAAAGCCATTACGCCCGAATTAGATGCAATCGCTAATGTTCAAAGTTTGGAAGATTTGCTACCCGTTGTTGTTAACATGATGAAAATGCAAATTTACCCTCTCATGTATTGCGGCGTTCAGCAAGATGAAAAACAAAGCGATACCTACACGTTTCACATCTATCAATCGGGTTTAGGACTCGGAGATCGCGATTATTATTTTAAAACTGATGCGCGCAATGTTAAAATTAGAGCTGCTTACGAAAAACACATCGGCAATATGTTTGCTCTGCTCGGTTTAGATACGGCTATGGCTAATGTTAAAGCGCATCATGTAGTTGAAATTGAAACTTTTTTAGCCAATAAACATCGCACGATTGAAGAAACGCGCGACCCACAAGCGAACTACAATAAGTTTAAAGTTTCCGATTTAGAAAAAAAAGTGTCGCAAATACCTTTTGGTATATTTTTTAATTTATTGGGCGTAAAAGTGGATAGCGTTATCGTTGGTCAACCAGAATATTTGGAGCAAATTCAACGCATGATTGGTTACTTTCCGTTAGACCAAATTAAAGATTATCTCACTTGGTTTTTAGTAAAAGATTTATCACCGACATTAGGAAGCCAATTTGATAAAGAACATTTTGCTTTTTTTGGTAAAGAACTTTATGGACGCAAAGAACAAAAGCCGCGTTGGAAACGCGTGAGCGATGCGCAAGAAGGTGAAATGGGCGATGCACTCGGAAAATTGTTTGTAAAATCTTTCTTTTCAGAAAAAGCTAAAACGCGTTACACTGATATGGTCGAAGCGGTGCGCACTGCTTTTGGCGAAGAAATTCAAGGATTGGATTGGATGAGCGACACCACCAAAACGCGCGCGATTGATAAACTCAAACGCGTAACGCCAAAAGTCGGTTATCCTGATAAGTGGAAAGATTTTTCTGCGATGCAAATTGATGGAAGCAGCTACGCGCGAAATACAATCAACGCGAATAAATGGTGGTTTAATTATCAAAATTCAAAACTCGGTCAACCTGTTGATAGAACGGAATGGGATATGACACCGCAAACGTACAACGCGTATTACAATCCGAGTAATAACGAAATTGTTTTGCCTGCGGCAATTTTAATGGTGCCCAATTTTAATGATGAAGAAATTGATGATGCCGTGGCTTATGGTTATGTTGCAGCTTCAACCATTGGTCACGAAATTACGCATGGCTTCGACGATCAAGGCAGGCAGTTTAATGCAGATGGCAATTTAATTATGTGGTGGCAACCAACGGATTCCGTTAAATTTACAGCAGCTACAAAAAAACTTATTGATCAATTCAACGAGATTGTTGCTATAGACACGATGCACATTCGCGGCGAAGCCACACAAGGCGAAAACATCGCCGATCTCGGTGGAATTGTGTTGGGTTTGAAAGCGTTTAAAAAAACGGCACAGTTCAAACAAAATAAAAAAATTGCGGGTTACACGCCATTGCAGCGTTATTTTTTGGGTTACGCTTTGGGTTGGCTTGATCAACAAACGCAGGAAAGTTTAGCGCGCGCGATAATGACAGACGTCCATGCACCCGCTAAGTTTCGAGTCAATGCGCCGTTCGTAGATGTTCCAGAATTTTACGAAGCCTTCCATATTAAACCAAGCGATGCAATGTGGCGCGCACCCGAAAAACGCGTAAAGATTTGGTAGGCTTATGAATAATACGCTTTTCGGAACGCTGCAATTAGCTGTTAATAGTAGTTTCAATCTATTATTTCCAGTGTTGTGCCCAGCATGTAACGCGCCGTTGACTTCATCCAAAGATT
>JAYVVO010000591.1:0-7740 GCA_043786955.1 Saprospiraceae bacterium | reverse complement strand
ATGACACCAATTTTTTCAAATCATCTTTTGTATTGTAACCCACTTTAGCACCAACTACAGTTAGATTGCCGCGTTTTTCTGTATAAAGTTGATAGCCTTTATTGCTTATCCAAGATTCAAGTTTGGCAATATTTTTTTCGTTGCCAAAAGCACCTATAACAATTGTTGCCATTTTATCCTTCGTTGAGTTCTCAACTTTTTCAACAACTTTCGCAGGTTTTTCAACTATTTTTTCTTTCGATTTACTTTCTGCAACAATGCTACTTCCAATAGCTGCATGAACCAAAGTATCAGCCCCTAAGTAAGCACTATTGGCTGTTGTCGAAACTGTGTCTACCGAAATATTTGCTGCATCAGCTCTGAGTTTGGCTTCATTTATTTTACGAATTTGAACAAACAAAACAGCCAAAAGCGTACAACCGATAGCAGCTATGAGTAAAATTATATTAAATTTATTTTTTTCAATTCCCCAAGTGGTTGGTACGGTTGGAATTTCAGGTTCCATGTTGTAATCGTTTTGATACTGGAATGGTGTTGCAGTTAATGGCGTTGTAATAGGTTGAGATTTTAAACTATCGTTCAGCGTAGTTGTAATTGCGGAGTTTGTACTAACTTTTTCTGTTCTTGAAATCGGTTCGAAACTTAAAGTTGGCAAAGCAAAACTTTCCGCATTTACATTGATAACATCTTGCAAAAAATGAATTTTACCCATGCCATCGTTGTAAAAACGTCCAAACCCATCCAGCGTTACCAATTCAAATTTTTCTAAAGAAGCGCGCATAGAGAGGGTTTGCGCATCCACGAATTTCTGCGCATCTAATCCACTCATGCTTTCCGAGTGCGCAACAGCATCAACTAAAATGCCATCATTTATTTTTGTGTCAGTATCTAAAAATATATCTGCTTGAGGCGGTTCAATCTGACCACGCACAGAATCGAGCAACGCCATTTTTTTTACTGTGTAGAGCTTTCCCATATTTGGAACAATGACTGAACCGCTCAGAAATAATTGTTCTTTAATGTTTTTCGCGAATGCAGCATCCATATTTTAGTGAATCGTAGTAATGAAATTAAAGTTGCAAATGATTATGCAAGTATTGGTCGCCCAAATTTAAAACCAAAATTCAATTAACAATACTTTAAGGGAAGGTTTATTAAACTTTTAGTGATTTTTTTATTCAGAGTTATAAATTAGAAAAAATGAAAGATAAATATTTTATCAGTCAGAGATTAGGTTTTACTAATGCGCAAGCAGAAAGTATTGAAAATGTAGGTCTTTCCCACTTTTTAGAAAGGAGTTTTAATACATCACCTAACGTCGAGATGCCTTCGTTTTTGGTAAATGCACCTAAAACACGCAAAGAGTATCGCGAGTTCAAACATCTCACGGAAGAAAATAAAAAACTCGTAGGCGTGATGGAAGTTTTTAGAAACAATGGCACAGCGCATTGGTGGATTCAGAAAATGGTAACTGACGAATTTCCGCTGCGCGAAAAAATGGTTTTATTTTGGCATAATCATTTCACGTCGAGTTATCAGAAAGTGAAATCGAGTTGGGCAATGTTTCAACAGAATCAGTTGTTCAGAGATAATGCTTTTGGAAATTTTAAAGAATTGACGCGGCTTATTCTTTATGACAATGCGATGATTACTTACTTGGATAATATTCAGAATAAAGCAGGCTTTCCGAACGAAAATCTTAGTCGCGAATTACTCGAACTTTTTACGCTTGGTATCGGCAACTATACTGAACGCGATGTGAAAGAAGGTGCGCGCGCTTTAGCAGGTTTAAATTTAGACGACGCGCATGGTGCATACATAAAACGTTGGGAAGATGACGGCGAAAAAACGTATCTCGGTGCGTCGGGTAATTTAAAAGCTGATCAGATGGTGGATATTATTTTCAATCATCCGAAAGCCGCGCACAGGATTACAGAAAAATTGTTAAAACATTTTGTGACTTCAACGCCTTCGCCACGCGATATTGATAAATATGCCGCTGTTTTGAGAAATAATAATTTCGAGATTCAACCCTTTTTAAAAGTTTTGTTGACGAGTGATTATTTTTTAAAGAGTCAAAGCAATCTGGTAAAAGATCCGCTCTCGTTTTTATTACAACTGTTATACGAATTTCAATTATCTGTTCCTCCGCAACGCTATTTAGTCCCTTACTTTCAGCAACAAGGATTTGTTTTGCTCAATCCGCCGAACGTAAAAGGTTGGGATGGCGGTCGCGATTGGTTGAGTTCACAAAAACTTATTCAACGCATGAGTTTAGTCCACACTATTGCTATAGGAAAGGAACTTGAAGCGTATAAACTTAAAGCCAAAAAAGAAGCGGCATCTGCTCAAGCAGATATGGAATTGAAACATGAATTTGATACAGCGTATTTAAATTCTGAAACGCCTGCTATTCGTTGGAATAAAAATAAAGAATCAACGAGTGCTAAAATAATTAGTTCTTTTTGTGCGCAGTTTTTAATTCGCGACGACGAAGACACAAAAAAAAGTCTCGAAGGCATTTTGCGATACGATTTCGATCCGAATACGCCGAACGCTGAAAAAACGGTTTCTTTCTTAGCTGAAAATCTTTTAAAACTACCTGAATTTCAAATTATCTAATCCACAGCTTTGAGCTGTGAGCCATGAGCATTGAGCTTCCAAGTGAGGTTTAATTCAAAGCTCAAAGCTCAAAGCTCATAGCTCATAGCTTCAATCATGACAAATAGACGCGATTTTTTAAAACTTGTTGGTGCAACGTCTGGCGGAATGTTATTCTTGCCACAATTTTTAACCGCTATGTCGCGCGAAAGCCTGATGGCGCAAGCGCAGACAGATGGTAATATTTTGGTTGTCATACAACTCAATGGAGGTAACGATGGTTTAAATACTTTCATTCCTTACACTGACCCGATGTATTATACGCTCCGAAAAACTATCGGAATGCCGAAGGATAAAGTTTTAAATGCTGCCAACGGTATGGGTTTTCATCCGGCGATGCAAGGTTTTAACGATATTTTACAAGATGGCGCATTGAGCGTTGTGCAGAATGTGGGATATCCGAATCCGAATCGTTCGCACTTCAGAAGTATAGAAATTTGGCAAAATGGATCGGCGAGTGATGAATTTAAATCGCGTGGTTGGTTAGGTCGTTATTTAGATGCAAATTGCAAA
Source organism: Saprospiraceae bacterium (assembly GCA_043786955.1). Classification (GTDB taxonomy): domain Bacteria; phylum Bacteroidota; class Bacteroidia; order Chitinophagales; family Saprospiraceae; genus JAAFJT01. The sequence goes on along the minus strand of JAYVVO010000591.1, from coordinate 4,566 downwards.
CCTGAAGATAATTTGGCAGGATTAAACTTAGATGTGCTCGATTCGCCTGCATTGCGTAGCTTTAATCCACACAGTTTAACTATTCAAGATCCTGTACGATTTGAAAAACAATTAAAGCAATTAGGACAAGATTCGATTGTAACGCACGGTGAAGAATCGCAGTTGAGTTTTGTCAGAAAATTGATGGTTAATTCGTTTTCTGGATCGGAAAATATTCAGAAAGCGATTGATAAATCGAAAATTCAAACAGCAACGTATCCGAAACATAAATTAGCGCAAGATTTACAATGGATTGCGCGCATGATTAAAGGCGATTTGCCCACTTCTGTTTATTATACAGGTCAAGGTGGTTTCGATACGCACGCTAATCAACTTGGTAAACAACCGCAACTTCTTAAAGAACTTTCGGAATCAGTCAAAGCTTTTTACGACGATTTAAAAAATTCGGGACTTATTAATCGCACAACCATTTTAGTTTTCAGTGAATTTGGTCGCCGCGCTGCTGAAAACGGTTCAGGCACTGATCATGGCACTGCCGCACCCGTTTTTGTTTTGGGCGGTGGTCTGAAATCGCAAATAGTTGGCAGCAATCCCGATTTAAATAATTTGGACAGTAACGGCGATTTGAAACATCAAATTGATTTCAGAAGTATTTATGCGTCTATTTTGCAAAATCGTTTCAATTTCGATCCATTAAAAGCCGATATAAAAATACCTGCGCATAAAGGATTGTTTGTTTAGAAAAGTGAATTATCGAGTGTTAATTTTTTTTCTACAACAGAAAATAGAGTGGGAGCAGCATTATTTTCATTTAATAAAAGGCGTTTTATAACGCGCAGTTTGTGGCTGTATCGTTGGTGTTCTTCGCTAAAAATACCGTGGTGATCGAGTATATCTATGCGTACTTGACCAGATGCATGAATAATTTTTCCGTTCCCGAGTGCAATACCAACGTGCGTAATTCTACCTTTATCATTATCGAAAAAAGCGAGATCTCCTGCTTGCGCAGTTTCTACAAAATCAATCGTGCTACCAAGCTCTATCTGTTGGCTGGCATCGCGTGGTAATGCGATGCCAGCCAATCTAAAAACAATTTGCGTAAATCCTGAACAATCTATACCAAAAGGCGACCGACCACCCCATAAATATGGCGACATAATCAATTTTCGCGCCATTTTTATAACGCGTTCTGCCGTAGAAGTACAATCGTTTGAATAAATCGCCAACCCGTTATAAGTAAATTTTTTTTCGCCGATTCGCAGATTAAGCCCATCAAAAAAAGGTAAAACAGCTCCGAGACTGACGTGCGAAAAAAAATCAGCCCCCATTATCGGCGAAATAACATCGTAGCAGAAAGCGCAGTTGGAACTATACGATTTCGCGTCTTTTTCAGAAATGGGTGTAAGTTGGCGCGCATCCATCCAACCTTCGTAGTCATCGAAAGTACATTGCACACGACACCAATTTTTTTTTAATTTGGGTACTTCTAAAACGCGCACCATTTCACCGAACAAGAGTTGCGTTACAATTTCAGAACGGTCGTTGGCTTCAGAACGAATAGGCACAACGGATAAATGGCAAAGCGCGGCGTAAAGCATGGAGTTGGTGTAATAACTTTGTAAAGGTAATTACAAATTATACTTCTTCAACAAAAATCGTTCAGGAAAAATATAAGGCGTGTTTTTATCCTTCATCCAATCTATCATTTTTAAAATACCAATGAAGTTTATTGCTGCGCCTAAAACAATGCCGATAATCCAATCAGAGTTTGTTGCTAAGTTATTGGTTTTTACGATTTTAAAAAAGAAATAAGTTACAGGCGCAAAAAAGAACCAACTCGTTGCTATGCCTGCATTGTAAACGGTTTCCCCTTTAATATTGAACAAAAAAGTGTGTGCTATCAAATTACCGAATGATACTAAAATGGTAGCGAAGCCCATCCATATTGCTTTTTCAGCCAATACTGCTGCTAAAAAATATCCTCCCCAACCAATATAAACGTTGATGAATAAAGAAGTATTCATATTGAGTGGATATCGGTCGGGCAAATCACTTTTGTAAACCACTGTATTAATCATGCCTGGAAACGTACCTACAATTCTATATTCTTCTAATTGATGAAAAAAAAGCGTTACTAAACTTATCCACATCAATAGTTGGTAATCGGTTAAACGATAGTAATTTATTCCCAAATAAATTAAAACAATTACCGCCAGCGCGCCGCCGATATCAAACCAATGATTCCTCAAAAAATTCATACCATTTTAATTTTGAGATTATAATATTTGCCAATTAAAATTTATTATTGAGTAAAACGGGAATAGCGACTGCTAACAAACACATCGTTACGCTTATAAAAACATATACACTCGCTAAAAGTAAATTTCCTTTTTGCAACAATTGTAAAGTTTCTAAACTAAAAGTCGAAAAAGTACTCAATCCGCCACAAAAACCTGTTGCGAGCAGTAATCGCGTTGAGGTGTTTAAATCGCCACGCACATATAAATGTGATACAAAACCAATAACAACACACGCAAAAATGTTTGCAAAAAAGGTTGACCAAGGAAATTCGGATGATTTGAATGTGAAGCCTATTGAAAAAGCGTAGCGCAATAGACTACCGATACCACCGCCAACAAAAACGTAGAGTACACTCATTTTAAGATCTTGTTCAAATATTTGCTAAATTAGGTGGCGACGAATTAATTTTACGTTATCAATGATTATTAATCTATTTTTGCGTGATGAAGTTTTGAAATGCAAAGTTTACTACATCAGTAATTATGAAATTTGGTTTAAGCGATAAGGATATTTTGAAAATATAATCCGTTTTAGCGACTCACCCAGAAGTTGAAAAGGCTATCTTGCATGGGTCGTGCGCAAAAAGAAATTATAAAAATGGTTCTGATATTGATTTAACTTTGGTTGGTAAAACCTTAACTTAACTATTTTAAATAAAATTTCGCTCGAAATTGACGATTTGTTACTTCCATATATGTTTGATCTTTCAGTTCATCATCAAATCTTTGTCGCGGATATGCTCGAACAAATTGAACGAGTTGGAAAATTATTCTATCAGCGTGAATTAAAAATTATAAAGTAGATGAGACATTTTATTTTTATTGCGACGCTATTTTTGTTTTCCATTTCAATGTTAGCTCAAAAAATAGTTTCAGGAATTGTTTTCGTTGCGCAAACCAAAGAACCGATTGTAGGTGCTTTAATCAAATGTAAAGATGTTGGGTGTAGCGTCGCATCCGATGCGAACGGTCATTTTAATTTACAAACTTTTGCGACCCAAATTATTATTTCTTCGGTGGGTTTTCAAACGGTGGAGGTGACAGGCACCGAAAATATGCGCGTAGGTTTAACAACTTCCGAAGAAAATCTGCAAAGCATTGTCGTAACCGCGAATCGCGAAGCTTCAGCGCGAACAACTTCACCAATTGCGATTTCAAAATTATCCACCAAACTGATTGATGAAACAAAACCGACGAGCCTTTATGAAGTGCTAAATAAAACGCCCGGCGTTTTAGTATCGAATCAAGGCAACGAACAAACGCAGATGTCCATTCGACAACCGATGAGTCTGAATGCTTTATTTTTATATCTCGAAGATGGTTTGCCAATTCGTCCGCCCGGAATTTTTCAAGCGAACGCGCCCATAGAAATCAATCAATTAGCGATTAGCTCCATCGAAATTGTGCGGGGTCCTGCATCTTCTATTTATGGTTCAGAAGCAGCGGGTGGTGCAATAAATTTTATTTCGCAACGACCTACCGTTATGCCATCTGGTAAAATTGGTATTCAGTTCGATCAATTTGGTTACGAGCGTTTGCAATACGGCGGCGGAAATAGTTATGAGTTTAAACCGCGTAATTTCGCAAAACCTGATAAGTTTTTGCGAAAATTTGGTTTTTATATTAGTGGATTCATTTCTCAACAAAGAAATTCTTGGCTCGCACATTCCGATTATAATAAACAAGCGCAGTACGGACGGGCAGAATATACTTTTTCTGAAAAAACAAAATTGATCGGTTCGGTTACTTATGCTGATTATAATTCGAGTACGTCGGGTAGCATTGACAGTGTTGCTTTTTATTCAAGGCAGTATGTGAGTACAACCGATTTCACGTACAGGAAATCGTTTGCGCTGCGCGCGCGATTAACCTTAGAACAGAAATGGAATGACAACGCGCAAAGTTTTGTTACGGCTTTTTTCCGAAATAATAATATTTCGCAAAATCCTGCTTACACTATTTCTTGGGTGACGGGTGCGACAACAGCGAATGGACAAATTAACTCGAATAGTTTTAGAAGTTTTGGTTTGGTGGCGCAACATACTCAAAGTTTTGTTCTTAAACCTCGCAGGTTTAAAAAACCTACGAGGTTTACAACGATTTTCGGTGCGAGTATAGATGAATCGCCGAATGATTATAATGCGTATCGCGTGGAGTTAGCGGCACAATTGCGCGCAGATAAAAAATCGGTCGAAAAATATTCTATTGTTCGCGAGCGACCCGATATTAAACTTTCGGATTACAACGCGCAAATTCACAATGAAGC
>JAYVVO010000590.1:0-2717 GCA_043786955.1 Saprospiraceae bacterium | reverse complement strand
GCGTCGGTAAAAGTGTGAAATCAGGATTAGGTTTTCTAACTGTTTATTTAGGACCCACCATTTTAGCACCACTTTGGGTGATGGTTTTGCGCAAAATGATTTATATTTCCAAAAATCAACGCATCACCTCTATTGCAGATTTTATCTCGAGTCGCTACGGTAAAAGCACATTCTTAGCAGTTTTGGTTACAATAATGAGCGTGTTCGGTATTATCCCGTACATTTCTTTACAGCTTAAAGCCATAACTGATTGCCTTAAAATAATCGCACTCGCTACGAACGCCGAAAAAACGGAAAACTTTAATTTGCATATTGCTTTTTATGTCTCAATAATTTTAGCAACTTTTACAATCATGTTTGCTGCCCGAAAGCCTGAACCGAATGAAAGGCACGAAGGAATGGTAGTTGCGATTGCATTTGAGTCTATAGTCAAGTTAGTCGCTTTTGTTGCCGTTGGAGTTTTTGTTACCTATTTTGTTTACGATGGTTTTGGTGACTTATTTCAAAAAGCATCTCAAAACGTCGAAACCGCTAAAATAGTTAATAATGTTATTGAAAGTAGTCCAAGTGAATGGTTTGCGCTGACAATGCTTTCTGTTTGCGCTATTTTACTGTTGCCGAGACAATTTCACATGGCGGTTGTTGAAAATTCCGATCCGAGCCATGTGAAACGCGCCGCGTGGCAATTGCCATTGTATATGCTTATCATCAATATTTTTGTATTACCGATTGCATTAGCAGGTATGATGATATTTTCCAAAACGACTTCGCCCGATAGTTATGTTTTAATGTTTCCTCTCAAATACCAAAATTGGTTTTTGAGCATTTTAGTTTTCATCGGTGGTTTTTCCGCAGCAGCAAGTATGGTTATAGTCGAAACGGCTGCGCTTTCTATCATGGTAAGCAATCACTTAATTTTAAGACCATTACTCACTTTTTTTGCCCGAAAAGATAGTCAAGCTGCTAATATTTCTAATTGGGTGCTAACTATTCGGCGCATTTCTATTCTGATAATAATTTCTTTAGCGTTCATCTATCTAAACATTTTAACACCCAATCAAGAATTAGTTTCAATAGGTCTCACATCGTTTACGGCTGTTGCGCAATTCGCACCATGTGTTTTTATTGGAATATATTGGAAAGAAGCCACACGAAAAGGCGCAATCGCTGGACTGGTAGTTGGATTCTTTTTTTGGGCAATTACACTACCAATTCCGACTTTAGCCGAATATCATTTAATAAATGATGCGTTTATAAAGAATGGTTATTTCAACTGGAGTTTTTTGAAACCTTACGAATTATTCGGTTTAGTGGGATACGATCATATAACACACGCTGCTTTTTGGAGTGTTTTGATGAATACAATAACCTTCGGCATTGTTTCTAACTACACTTTGCAATCTATTTTAGAAGTTGAGCAAGCTGATTATTTTGTAAATATTAGCAAGTATATTGACAGGAAAAGTGCCAGCGAATATTTAAAACGCGAAGCAAAAGTAGAAGATTTAGTCTTTTTAATGGAACGTTTTCTGGGGAATGATAGAACCCAAAAACTTTTAAAAGAATTTAATAAAAAACAAACCCAAGGTGTGAGTCGGTCAATATATGCTTCTTCCGAATTTATTTTTTATGTTGAAACGCTGCTTTCAGGTGTATTTGGTGCTTCTTCCGCTTCTATTTTAATCAGCACAGTCGTTACAGAACAAAATGTGAGTGTTGGCGAACTCTTAAAACTTTTAGATAGGACACAAGAAGTCCTCCAATCAAATAATGCTTTAGCGGCGAAATCGGAAGAATTGGTACAAATGACGGAGCAACTGAGATCTGCGAATGCGCAATTACAACAAGTTGATAGACTCAAAGCCGATTTTATTACAACTGTTACGCACGAATTGCGCACACCTATGACGAGTATTAAAGCATTTTCTAAAATTTTGTTGGACAATAAAGACTTGAATGAGGAACGCAAAGAAACATTTTTACGCATCGTTGTTTCCGAAACTGAACGCGTTTCGCGCTTAGTGAATCAGGTTTTGGATATTGAAAAATATCAATCGAATGAATTGGATTGGAACTACGAGAATTTTTGTTTTGTTGCCATGGTGCGCGATTCTTACGCGCTGATGAAACCTTCGCTCGATGAAAGAAATATTTTAAGTTCGTTTGAGACAAATGCTGAATCGCTCAAAATTTATGGTGATAGAGATAGGTTATTTCAAGCCGTGCTGAATCTGATTTCCAATGCACGCAAATTTGCTAACTCTACCAAAGGTGAAATAAAAATTACAGTCAAAAAATTAGAAAATGGATTGGCATATTGCAGTGTATCAGATAATGGATTGGGTGTTCCCGACGAGAAGAAAGAATTTATTTTTGAGCGTTTCACGCAAATATCAGATAGCGTAAAGGGTAAACCGCGCGGTTCAGGTTTAGGTTTATTTATTACTAAACGCATTATTGAACATCACGGAGGAACACTGAAAGTGGTGGATAATTTTCCGACAGGCGCACTATTTTATATGGAAATTCCGTTTTAATAACATAACACAATATGGTTTTTAAAAATTATTTTTTGAAACCTAACTTGTTGCTTTTTTTACTTAACTTTGCATCAGTTTGTAAAGAAATAATTTAACTTAATTAATTATGGATACGCCTCTCATCAACGGAATTAGCAAAGAAGTTTCAAAAAATTTAGAAGTTATCAGCCAAATCGA
>JAYVVO010000589.1:0-2726 GCA_043786955.1 Saprospiraceae bacterium | reverse complement strand
GATATGTCGAGATCGCCGTAAATTGTCATTGCTAAAGTTCGGGGTATCGGCGTTGCTGACATTACCAAAACGTGCGGTGGAAACTCGCCCGATTTGCGCCAAAGTTTGCTGCGCTGCTCCACTCCGAATCGGTGTTGCTCATCAATAATAGCGAGACCAAATTTTTGAAACACCACCCAATCTTCAAAAATGGCGTGCGTGCCGACTAAAAGTTTTATTTCACCCGATGCCAATTGCGCTAAAATAGCTTCGCGCTTTTTGCCTTTTACAGAACCACTCAAAAAACCAATACCAATATTTAAGGCTTCGCAATATTTTGAAAGACCGTTGTAATGTTGCTCAGCGAGAATTTCTGTGGGTGCCATTATGCAAGATTGATAACCAGAATCCAAAGCAATCAGAACGGTTAAAAAAGCAACCATCGTTTTTCCCGATCCGACATCACCTTGCAATAAACGATTCATTTGTTTGCCACTGCCGACATCAATCCTAATTTCTTTCACGACGCGTTTTTGTGCATTGGTGAGCGTGAATGGTAAAATGTTTTGATAAAAATTATTGAAATAATCGCCTACTTTATTAAACACCAAACCTTTCAGCGCACCTTGCCGCACCAATTTAAGGCGCAATAATTTTATCTGAAGAAAAAAAAGTTCTTCAAAAACTAATCGCTTTTTGGCTCGCGCGACATCGTTAACATCATTCGGAAAATGTATTTTTTGAAGTGCTTCGAACCGACCGATGAGTCCATGCTTTTCAATAACGTATTTGTTTAAGTTTTCAGGAACATCGAACGATTTTACTTTTTCAAAAAGTGCGCGCATCATCTTGCGTTGACCTTTTGCATCTAAACCTTTTGCTTCAAGTTTTGCCGTTGATGGATAAACGGGATCGAAAGTAGAGGCGCGTTGGGCTTGCGTATCGGGTAAAGAAATTTCCATTTCAGGATGCACAATACTCATTCTATCGCCGAAGCGATTTATTTTTCCAAAAACGACGTATTCAATATCAATGTGCAAAGTTTTTTCTATCGCCTGCGCTTGGTTAAACCACGTGAGCGTAATCACACCGGAACTATCGCGCAATAAAACTTCTAATCTTCTGCCTTTACCTTCGCCTACCATTTCTTTGCGTCGCACAATGCCGCGCAACTGAACAGTGTCGTTATCTTCTGAGATCTCCGAAATTTTCCAAAACCGCGTGCGATCAATATATCGAAACGGATAGTGCGTCAGTAAATCGCCGTAAAAAAAAATATTGAGTTCTTTTTTTAACGTATCCGCTCGTAACGGACCTACGCCTGCCAAATATTCAATCGGTGTTTCTAAAATGTTTGCAGCCATGTATATCTATTCACATGCGTTTGAATTGATCACCCCTAAACTTATAGTAAGTTGAACCATAAATTTTTACTGGGATGCTATATTACTTTTTCTCGTAGCAAAATTAGATTTTCTTTCCCATAGTTTTGTAAAAGGTCAAGCGACTATTACAATTGTTATGTAAACTTATTAATTTCTTTAGAAAATTTAAAATAATACCAAAAAAAGCCGCGTAAATTTACATCTACGCGGCTTTCAATTTTTCAAAAGAAAATTATTTCTCAATGCGCATTTCTTGAATCACAATTTTATCATCAACCGATTTGTAATACACATATACGCGGTAATTACCTGCGGCAGTTGTTAAATCACCAATAGTATAGTGCGAAGCAGAACCTTTAGATGAACCTTGGTGCACAGCATTAAAGCTACGCGGTTTATTGTTTGAAAAGAATTCTTTCAAGGCAACAACAGCAGCATCTTTTTTGAGCATCGTTTGTTTATCCAGCAAAGTCAACTCAATCGTATTGTCAAAATAAGTACCAACGGTAGTTGCATCGCCTTCGCTCAACGCTTTATTCAGAAAAGTTACATTCGGATCAATTCTGTTGAAAAAATTGCCACCAACAAAAGATAAAACTAAAAGCAGCGATTTCATAAATATTCAATTTGAGATTATTAAACTAAAAGCATACCAACTCATTGATTTTTAAAAAACTCTTTGAATCGAAATACAACATAGAGACGTATAGTTAGAGAATGGTGACTTTAATTATTGTTAAATATTTCATAATCTAACTTACGAAAACAAAACGTTTTTAAACGATATTTGCATCTTTATTTTAAAACTTTAACGTTAACGAACATCATGGAACAAAAAATTTGGTTTATTACAGGCATATCCTCGGGTTTTGGAAAATTACTCGCCGAAGAAGTTGTTAAAAGTGGCAACATTGCCGTTGGAACGGTACGCAAACTCGAACAAAAAAAATCACTTCAAACAGCATTGGGAAAAAATGGCGATGTTTATATTTTGGATGTGACCCACGAAAAACAAATTCCCAAAGTGATTGAAAAAGTTATTAAAAAATTTGGCAGAATAGATGTTTTGGTAAATAACGCAGGTTATGGATTGGTTGGTGCGGTGGAAGAAATTTCGAGCGATGAACTTCGCGCAGTTTTAGATACGAATGTTATGGGTGCGTTTAACGTTACGCGGGCTGTTTTACCGTTTATGCGTGCGCAAAAGTCGGGCAGAATTTTTCAACTCTCCTCGATTGCAGGAATGCGTGCAAATGCAGGCTTCGGTGGTTACAACGCATCAAAGTTTGCACTCGAAGGTTTTTCGGAAGCACTTTCGCAAGAAGTTAAACACTTAAACATATTTGTAACGATTGTTGAACC
>JAYVVO010000588.1:0-2729 GCA_043786955.1 Saprospiraceae bacterium | reverse complement strand
CACGCATAAATGAGCGTGTAAACTACAACCCATAATATACGCGTTGCACTATGACCAGCGAAATAATCAAATTTCATCCAATCGGGTACGTTGCGTGTGAAACGCGTCTCCAAATCTATTTTGCGCTGTGCTATTTTCTGATATGTCCGAAGCGTTTGCATCATCATATCCATTAAATTTTTAGAAAACAAAGGCGAGTGCGGATCTTTTTCGGTATCGGTAAAAGCGTGGTGCATGCGGTGCATAACGCCATAACCATACGGACTTAAATAATTTGAACCTTGCGCGATAAAAGTAAAAACGAAGAAAAAACGTTCCCAACCTTTCGACATCGTGAACATACCGTGCGCTGCGTAACGGTGCAAAAAGAAAGTTTGAGCAAACAGGGAAATATACCACTGCGCTACAAAAAAAATAATTAGAGCCATTGAGGATTGAAAAATAAGTGGATTAGGAAATGATACGGATTAAATTTTGCTGGTGTAATTTTTTAGAAGGAGCAATCTTAAAAAAAAATATTTAAGCACAGAGAAGATTTTTTGAAAACTATTTAGTTCATAAGCTAAATATAAATTTTATAAACATAAATCGCAAATAAAAGTTCTGAAAGGAACATTGGAAAGGCAAACAAAAAAAAACTCTGATTTCGTTAGAAACCAGAGTCGAATGAAAAACATAAAAATACCCCTATTTGTATTTTAAAGATTAATTCTTTCGCTTCGGAAAAACTCAATCTTTCTATTTTTTAAGTTTGTTGTTTGTGTGCTTCGTTTGATATTTATTTAATTTTCAAATATGATGCCAAACAGCGTTACGGCGCATCTCTTAGAAAGTATATTTTTACGCGCGCCTTTTATTGATATGTTTAAAGCAACTTAAAGGAAGTGTATATTTACCCCAAAAAGAAGCTTTTGTGCCGAATTGCGCCATTTCTTTATCGCTCTAAAAAACTTTAACATTTCAAAATATGAATTCTTCACCAATTTTTGCACCGATTTTAAAAAATGAAAAACTTATTTTTAAGTCTCCGAGCGATTTATTGCAGTTCGTCGGTAAAGAACTCGGCGTTTCGGAATGGACACTCATTACGCAAGATTTAATCCAACAGTTTGCAGATACTACGGGCGACCATCAATGGATTCATTTAGATTCAGAAAGATGCGCGCGCGAATCGCCGTTCGGACAAACAATTGCACACGGAATGTTGACTCTCAGTTTAATGCCGCAATGGATTTCTGCCATTTATACTATCGAAAATATTAAACTTGTTGTGAATTACGGTTTCAATCGCGTGCGATTTATTCAACCTATTTTATCTAATTCTAAAGTCAGAATGCGCTGCACGCTGCAGAATATAGAACATAAAAACGATTCCTACACACTCACGCACGCTTGCGTCGTAGAAACACAGGGCGTTGAAAAACCCGTTTGTGTTGCTGAATGGTTATCTTTAGTGCGTTAATAAATTGCGAAAACTATTTTTCAGTTAATTAAAACAAATAGTATGAATCCGAAAGTTGATTTTTATTTTGCTAAAGCCGAAAAGTGGCAGGAAGAGATTATCACGCTACGGAAGTTTATTCTCGCTTGTGGATTGACAGAAGAATTGAAATGGGGTGTTCCTTGCTATACCTTTCAAAAAAATAATATCGTTTTAATTCATGTATTCAAAGAGTACTGCAAGGTTTCATTTTTTAAAGGAGCGCAATTAAATGATACAAATGGTATGCTCGTTCAACAAACTGAGAACGTACAAGGAGCGCGTCAAATTAGATTCACTAATATGAAGGAAGTGAACGAGCGAGAGACAATTTTAAAGACTTATATTTTTGAAGCCATCGAAGTAGAAAAAGTGGGTTTGAAAGTAGAACTTAAAAAAACTTCTGAATTCGATACGCCCGATGAATTTCAAAAAAAATTAAATGAAGATCCTGATTTAAAATCTGATTTTGAATCCTTGACAACTGGTCGGCAGAGAGGCTATCTTTTATTTTTTTCAGCACCAAAACAATCTCATACACGCGCATTGAGGATTGAAAAATCCATCCCGAAAATTCTCATCGGCAAAGGCATAAATGATTAGACATTCGATAAAAAAAATTACCCAAATTTTTTATCGCTGTATCAATATTTTCTTCAACCACGTTTTTGTGCCGTCGCTCAAACACAATGCGTATAAACCTTCAGGCAAACTGTTGGCGTTGACTTCGTGTGTTGTGGCATTATTAAAAGTATCAACCAATAGAACTTGACCAGAGGTATTTATAATTTTATAGTTCAACACGCCCGAAATACCAGATTTATTTTGAATAGTAAAATTTCCTGTGTTCGGATTTGGATAAACGGAAAATAATTGCGTACTATCGGCTTCGTTGGTGGCGACAAAGAAAATAATATCAACTTCTTTAGCCGTCGCTGCGCCACAATAGGTATTGAGCGTTTGCAATGTAATGGTGTACGTGCCGTTGTGTGCGTATGTATGCGAAACAGGATCGGCGAGAAGAGAAGTTGTGCCATCGCCAAAATCCCAATTATAAATATTGGCGTTCGTTGAATTGTTTCTGAAAACAACCGTATTATTTTGAATTGCCATAGTGAACGATGCCGACGGCGCATCATAAACCTGAATATATTTTTGAAGAAGGGTGGTGTTAGCACCTGCTGCGTTGCTGACGGTTAAAGAAACATCGTAAGTTCCAATAGTATTATAAATAATGCGCGGATTCGGC
>JAYVVO010000587.1:0-7781 GCA_043786955.1 Saprospiraceae bacterium | reverse complement strand
TTTCGCCGTGCGTACACGTTATATTGGCGTGTCTTATTGGGAATTTTGAAAAAGCAAACGAGATGTATCTGCGTACAAGTCGTTTGGATTTAGACGATTACAACAATGACACTGAAGATGGATTGCACATCACATCTATGGCTGGTACGTGGCTTGCAGTCGTAAAAGGTTTTGGTGGGATGCGTGTTAAAGACGGAAAATTATTTTTTACGCCTAATCTTCCGCCGACGTGGCAATCTGTTTCGTTCAAAGTGCGTTTTAGAGGAGCAATAATAAATTTAAAAGTTTCTAAATCAGAAATTACAATTGTAAATACAGGTTTTGCAGCTGTAACTACAAACATAAATGGTAAAGATTATTTATTGCAACCGCATACAGAAGTAAAAATTTAAAAAGGATTTTACTTTTAATACTCTAACTTATATTGAAAAACTATTCAGTTAAAGAAATTTTTTACACCTTGCAAGGTGAAGGTGCACAAAGTGGCAGACCAGCTGTCTTCTGTCGTTTTGCGGGTTGTAATTTATGGACGGGTAGAGAGAAAGATAGAAAAAATGCGATTTGTCAATTTTGCGATACAGATTTTGTTGGTACGGACGGTGTGAATGGCGGAAAATATAATAAAATAGATTTAGTACAAAAGCTCGTTCAAACTTGGGGCGATACGAAAAAAGGAAAACCATACATAGTTTGTACGGGTGGTGAACCTGCACTTCAACTTGATGAAGCATTAGTTGAAGAAATGCAACGCGCAGGATTTGAAGTGGCAATAGAAACAAACGGCACATTGGAATTGGCAAAAAATATTGATTGGGTGTGCGTTAGTCCGAAAGCAAATACGGAAATTATTGTGACTAAGGGTAGTGAATTAAAATTGGTTTATCCGCAGCGCGATGCCGAACCAGAAAAATTTGCGCATCTCACATTCGAGTATTATTATCTGCAACCAATGGATACAATTATTTCGAATAATAATGTCGAATTGGCTTTGCAATATTGTTTGCAAAATCCGCAATGGCGATTGAGTTTGCAAACGCACAAAACTTTAAACATCCCTTAGAAAAAAAATGAAATTAGACATACTTGCTATTGGTGCGCATCCCGATGATATTGAACTTTCGTGTGGCGGTACAATTCTGAAACACGTGAGTTTAGGTTACACCGTTGGAATTTTAGATTTAACACGCGGCGAACTCGGCACACGCGGTAGTGCAGAATTGAGAACAGTGGAAGCAATGAACGGTGCAAAACTTTTAGGTGTAAAATTTCGAGAGCAACTCACTTTGCGCGATGGTTTTTTTTCCGTTGATGAACAAAACATGTTGCCGATTATTTCTAAAATTCGAGAATTTCAACCCGAAATTATTTTAGCCAACGCTTTAGACGATAGGCATCCTGATCATTCGCGCGGCGCAAAACTTGTTCACGAAGCGTGTTTTTTTTCTGGATTGATTAAAATTGAAACCTTAGACGCTAATGGTAGAATTCAAGAACCTTGGCGACCGAAAACGGTATATCATTACATTCAAGATCGCGCACTCAAACCAGATTTAGTTTTTGATATTTCGGATTTTGTCGAACAAAAATACGCAGCCATCATGGCTTTTAAAAGTCAATTCTTTGATCCAACAAATACTGAACCACAAACTCCCATCTCAAGTGCCGATTTTTTAAACGCTTTGCGTGGTAAAGATTCCGTTTATGGTCGTTACATCGGCGTGAGTTATGGCGAAGGTTTTAATGTTCAAAGGGTAATGGGCGTTAAAAATTTATTCAATTTAATGTAAATTATTAAAATTAATTTTTGCTTTTAATTTTGCAAACCTCCATACTTACAAACCCAGAATTTTTTTCCAAAAAAATAGCAAAAAATATTGTGTCCTCTCTAAGGGTCTCTTGAAAAAATTAAAAATAGTTTCGTTTTATTGGAAAACCAGTTTTCAAGTTAGAAGAAAAAAAAGTGTGTTCTAACCTTTCACTAATTTTGTTTAAAAAAATACACATAAGTTGAGTAACAAAGTTGATTACATCGCTCAAAAAATTTCGGAACCGATATCGATTGACGGTAATTTAACAAAACTGACGTGGCAAAAAGCGCAGTGGAGTAAACGTTTCGTAGATATGGTGACGGGCGAACACAGTTTATTTAATACACAAACGGCAATTGTTTGGGACGATTCGCATTTATATATTGCTTTTAAAGCTGAGGAGCCTTTTGTTGAAGCGCATCTCACAGCGCGTGATAGTATTATTTTTTTAGAAAACGGCCTCGAACTTTTTATTGATGGCGGGGATTGTTATTACGAATTAGAGGTTAACGCCGCAAATACCATCTACGAAGTGTTTTTTATTTGGCGCGATGCATTTAAAAATGGTAAATTTGATACCGATATTTTCGATGTACACCAAGACAGCGTTTATACTTTTGGCGGCGATTACGATCGTGTCGGTAAAACTTTTTGGCGTGGTAGGCATCCGCGCGGTATTCGTTGGGCATTTACAAATTTTGATATGCTCGGTTTAGAAACGGCAGTTAAAGTTGACGGTACTTTAAATAATAATTCGGATATTGATAATGGATGGCATTTAGAAATTGCGATTCCTTGGCAAAGTTTGCACCTTTTAGCAAATGGTAGAAGTCTGCCACCCAAGCACGGAGACGTATGGAATATATTCCTCGGCAGATTTCAGAAATTAGTTTTATCTGGGATTGAAATTCAACCGCATCCTGCAAGTGCGCTCAACGCGCACGGTATTTATGATACGCATTTACCTGACAAGTGGAGTCGAATTGAGTTTAATGAATGATTTTTATTTAACGATATTCTAAAAAATTGTATTACTTTTGTTAAAATTTTTCATTGCCACATAAATAGTGGTCAGAAATAAATTGCATGGATATTGAAATCAGAATTGCTGCCGAATCGCGCGATGATAGCGAAAAAATTAAAACGGCACTTGCCGAAAAATTAGATTTAAAAACCAATGAGATAAATTATTATCAATTGTTGCGCTGCTCCCTCGATGCGCGCGGATTAAATCCTGTTTATCAAATGCGGTTTAAAGTCAACGAACCCACCGTTGAAGCGCCGCCGATTTCTAAAAATTATGGGTCTGTTCATCAAGCAAAACCAGTTATTGTTGTCGGTGCTGGTCCTGCGGGATATTTTGCTGCTTTAGAATTGATTGAACTCGGTTATAAACCAATAGTTTTTGAACGTGGAAAAGATGCGCGTGCGCGTCGTCGCGATTTAAAAGCGATTCAAGTGTATGGTGAGGTCGTTCCAAATTCTAATTATTGTTTCGGTGAAGGTGGTGCAGGAACTTACAGCGACGGAAAACTTTATACGCGCAGTCACAAACGCGGTTCTATTGAAAAAACATTGCATCTTTTAGTGGAACACGGTGCATCGAGCGATATTCTTATCGAAGCGCATCCGCATATTGGCTCTAACAAATTGCCCCAAGTAGTGCAAAATATGCGCGCAACGATTGAATCATGTGGTGGTGAAGTACATTTCGAGCATCAAGTAACAGATATAATAGTTGACAGTGGTCAGTTGACAGTTGACAGTCACAATAAACAACAGTCAACTGTCAACCATCAACTGTCAACTATTAAGGGTGTTGTAATCAATCACGAAAAAGAATTTTTTGCTTCTGCAATAATTCTTGCCGTTGGGCATTCTGCGCGCGACATTTATGCGTTGCTCAGAAAGCGAAATATTTATACTGAAGCAAAACCTTTTGCGCTCGGCGTACGCATCGAACATCCGCAACCTTTAATAGATGAACTGCAGTATAAAAAAAAGCGAGGCGATTATTTGCCGCCAGCGAGTTATAGTTTAGTTACTCAGGTAGAGACGCAAAATAATGCGTCTGTACGAGAGCAACGCGGTGTTTTTAGTTTTTGTATGTGTCCAGGCGGATTAATTGTTCCAGCGGCAACTTCGCCAGGCGAGATAGTTGTGAATGGAATGAGTATGTCCCGACGCGATTCGCCGTATGCAAATTCTGGAACAGTGGTTGCTGTTGAATTAGAAGATGTAAAACAATATGAAACGTCTGATGTATTTGGAACGCTCGCTTTTCAGAGTAAAGTTGAGCGCGATTTTTTTAATGTAGGCGATGGTTCGCAGCGTGCACCAGCGCAGCGACTCACTGATTTTGTGAAACGCAAAGTCTCAAACGATTTAACAAGCACATCGTACATACCTGGTATTTTTTCTGCGCCAGTTCATTCTATTCTGCCGTCTCAAATTTTTAAAAAATTACAACAAGGCGTTCTCAATTTTGAAAAACTTATGCGTGGTTATCTCACAGAAAGTGCTCAAGTTATTGGCGTTGAAAGCAGAACGTCATCACCCGTGCGCATTCCACGAGATGCTAAAACTTTAATGCACACTACCTGCATCGGTTTATTTCCTTCTGGTGAAGGCGCAGGTTATGCCGGCGGAATAATTTCAGCAGCTATGGATGGACAGAATGTTGCGAAAGCTGTGGCGCGATTTTTGGGATAATAGGGAATGTTTCAAATAAACTAAAATAAAACTTCGCTAAATTAATCTTGAAATAAAAATAAAGTTTACATTAGCACAGTTTTCTGAAAGAAAAATTATTCTAATGAATACGTCTAAAATAGTCACGCAAAGATTTGTAAAATGTCATAACGCGTTGCGCGAAGGTAATATCATTCGTAGCAGCCGACAATTTGCGATTGAGCTGGAATATTTGCCACAAAGCCTGAGCGAAATACTGAAAGGCAGACGCGATGTTACCATTGAGCTTTTAAGAAAAGCGATTGAACTTTACGCAATTAACCCGAATTATATTTTTTTAGGGCAGCTTCCAATGTTTACGAATCCAGAAGCCTTGATTGGTTTAAATAGTGAAAAAAGTGAAACAGATTCGGCTGTACCGATACCTATTCATTATATTCCCAAGGATAGCGAAAAGAATTTTTTTGAAGATAAGTTTTCAACGCAAAATGTAAAACCCAACAATCAATTTATTTTGCCAAGCAAATGGTTAAAAGGAGGCGAATATTTATGTTTCGATGTTACCGACGATTCGATGGAGCCCACAATTTATCGCGATGATAAAATTGTTTGTAAAGTTTTAGAACTTAGGGAAAATTTTGAAAATTTAAGTGGCGGTAAATTGTATGCTTTTGCTCTAAAAGATAGAATTATAATTCGCCGCTTTCATTACGTTATTGCGCCAGCACGTAAGGTAATTCTTACTACCGATAGTTTGGCGCAAACAGCAGTTGAATGGGATTTTGATGATTTTACCGCCGTTTGGCGCGTTTATTATATAATGAGTAGAAAAAATTCCTATCGAAAAATTCCGAATCTGGGAATTTATGAAGAAATAAATAGCTTAAAAAAGGAATTAGCTGAAAATTCAAAAAATATTAAAATGATTCTCACAGAACTTCAGCAGTTGAAAATTAGATAATTAAGCTGCAAATTCAAGGTGCAAATTTAAGTTTAATTCTTTTTTAATTAATTATTATAAAATAGACCAAATTTTATTTTGACTTTCAAATAATAGTGGATAATTTTGTTGCAAAATTTATTTAGCTGCATTCAGCAGTTTCTATTATTTGCAATACTCAAATAGTCATGACAGAAAAATTCGATAACATCGATCTCAAAATTCTCAAAATTCTTCAAGAAAACTCTAAGATTACGAATTTAGATCTTTCAAAAAAAATTGGTTTATCGCCGGCACCAACTTTAGAGCGCGTCAAAAAATTGGAAACGACTGATATTATTCAGAGTTATCACGCTGCTGTCAATCCGCAAGAAATTGGTTTAAATGTAAAAACTTTTGTTTTAGTTTCTTTGGCTTGGCAAAAAGACAACGCTTTGAATAACTTTTTAAATAAAATTAAAGAGATTGGCGAAATCGTAGAATGTTATATCATCACAGGAGATGCTGATTTTCTAATTAAAATTGTTTGCAAAGATATTCCGACGTATGAATTGCTGTTGTTCAAAACGCTTTCACAAATTGAAGAAATTGAGCGTTTGAAAACTTTAATGACACTATCAACGGTTAAAGATTCAAAAGTTTTACCTTTTAAATACGAGTAGCGGAGTTTGCAAAAAGTTTAACAAAATTTTATGATGATTAGAAAACACTTTTTCGTATGTTATAGTGTTTATAGCATTACAAAAATAATTTTTTGAAACACAAATTATCTTTCTCATTATGAAATTTTCGTTTAAAGTAGCTTTATTAGCTTGTATCATTTTTTTGACGAACTATAATGCAGCGAATGCGCAAAGTGGCGAATACAAACCCGTCGTTAAAAAGAAAACTTCGTCATCTTCCGCCACGAAGTCTAAACCCAATTCGAATAATAAGTATTTCGATGAAAGTGGAGATTTTGCCTCGCACTTGCAATATGCCCTGCACTTTTCACCAGGTTTAAATTTTAGCAGTAATTATTTTAATTTCCGCTTAGATCCATCGGTTGGTTATAAAATCAATAAATGGGCATCGGCAGGTATCACAGGTGGATTGAATTACACTTACGTTCGTGCATCAGATGGTGTTACAAATGCTTCATCCAATCTTTTAAGCACAAGCATTGGCGTTTATGGTCGCGTAATGCCTATTCAATCATTTCCATTATACATCCACGTTGATGTAAAATCTGCCACTTACAAACGCGCGCAAGAAGATGCCAGTGGTTATTATATTGATCCTGACAACCCTTCACACTTATTAAGCGAAAGCCAAACTAAACCAGAAGTTAATGTAGGTTTAGCGTACAGAACGGGTTCAGGTCAACCATGGGGTTTTGAACTTTTATTGCTTTATAATGTAGTGAATAATAATACTTATTATACAGGACCTTTTGATTTTAAAATCGGAGCGACTTATAATTTTTAGACTTAGAACCCAAAATAAAAAAACCGTCTTTGCTTTTAAAGACGGTTTTTTTATTTTTTTTATTTGTATATCCGAAAAAATGTTTAATTTTAGACGTTAGTTTACTGCTTTCATAAAACTTGTAAATTTGTCTAAATGAAACGTTTTTCTTTCTTAATTTCACTCCCTTTTTTTGCAATCTTTTTTTTATATTCTTGCGGTCATATAACAACTACTAAAATTGATGCCGATTTAGTATCTTACATCTATGCTTATACATCCGGCACTATCGAAGCCGATGAACCGATTCGCGTGCGATTCGCTGTTCCAGCAGTGAGTAAAGAAACCGTAGGTAAAGCGGTAGACACAAAACTTTTTATGCTTCAACCTAGCATAAGAGGAACAACCATTTGGGAAGACGAACAAACATTGGTTTTCAAACCTGAACAACGTCTTCCTAATAATACTGGTTTTTCTGCAACCGTTGCTCTGCGCAACATTTTTAAAAATTTACCCGTAGGCATTTCTAATTTTACTTTCGAGTTTCACACGCGCGCTTTATTTTATATGCTCAATGTAGAGGGCGTACAATCGAATAGTACTACAGATTTAGCGCATCAAACTTTGCGAGGCGATATTACGACTAACGAAAAAGCAGACGATAAAAAATTAGAATCTATTTTAACTGCCAACCAAGACGGAAAAAATTTAGTAATTAATTGGACGCATGAATCGAGTGGACTGTTGCATCATTTTTTTGTAAAAGATATTCAGCGTACTCAACAACAATCGAGTGTGGTTTTAACAACTTCGGGTGATGCACTTGGCATTCAAGAAAAAAAATCTGAGACAATTACGTTGCCATCGCTCGGCGTTTTTTCTTTTTTAAAAGCCAC
>JAYVVO010000586.1:0-2735 GCA_043786955.1 Saprospiraceae bacterium | reverse complement strand
TGAAGAATTATCTTACAAACCTCAAGAATTTAATAAAACTTATCAAAGAGCAAGCACCCCAAACAAAACAATGTTTTATGCAAGCTCTAACCAAATCGATGGCTTAAATGCTGAAAAAAATATTGGTTTAGCAACAGCCTTATTTGAAAGAATGCAATCAAGTAGGGATCGTGAGTCCGAAGGTGAATGGAAAGTTACTTTTAGCAATTGGGTAGTTAAAGAAGATTTACAACTTATTTTAGTTTGGTTTGATAATCAAATGTTAGAGAGGCATCCAAACTTTGAATTTGTATATTTCGCTTTCCAAAATTTCCTCTACAAAAATCCCTTGACTGAAGATAAAACTATTTTATTTTATAATTTTCTTTCCAGTCACTTTACTAAAGAAAAAATAAGTAATGAAACTGATTATTTAATTTCAGCATTATTTTCAGAAATTATGATTGAACAGGGTTTTGATGGCATAACATATCCGAGTGTACGAAATAATGGAGAAGGAATTAATGTTGCTTTAATTCCAGAAGTAATTGATAGTAAAAAAGTAGTTTGTAATAAAGTAGTTGAATTCATGGTTTCAAAGAAGAAAAATGATGAAAAATTTGTAGCTAAACAAATTTCTCAACACTTCATCTTACCTGAAAATCAAACTTCTTGGGAATGGGAGTATTAGTTTTATCTTTTGTAAATAATTTTGCTTTGAGGAATATTATTCTTTTTTTTGCTTCTCAGGAAATTTGAGTATAAAAGACGTTAAGCTTTAAAAGTTGATTCTAAACTAAAGAGTGTGCTTTTAAGAAATTCCCAAAAGCACTTTTTTTATTTGCAACTCACCTGTAAAAATGGTTATCGCAGATTTATATTTTGCGCGCCAATCCAAATTGTTTTCAGCAATCTCTTTTTTGTTTTTACTGTGAAAAACAACAAAACCGCTAATTACTTTTGCTCCCGACAATTCAGGATTGCCAATTAAAACCCATTCATCAGGAAAATCAGCTTTTATTTCACTCAAAGTTTTTACTACCATGTTGTTTGTTACTCGTGATTTAAATACTTCGACAGCGTTTTAAAACTTTAAATCTTTAACTTCGTTTTAAAATCTGTTTAATAAACATTTATGACTCATCTCACGCCAGCATACTTTTCTTTTTTCCGAGAACTCGCCAATAATAACAGTAGCGAATGGTTTAACGCAAATAAACCGCGTTACGAAACTGACGTTAAATTACCTTTTCTCAGTTTTTTAGTAACTTTGGTTGAACTACTAAAAGATTCAGAACCCGATTTACAGAATGTTGAGCCGAAAAAAATGTTATTTCGCATCAATCGCGATATTCGTTTTTCAAAAGATAAACGCCCTTATAAAGAACACTTAGCGGCATCGGTCAGTAAGTTTGGCACAAAAGATAAAATGTACCCCAGTCATTACATTCATGTGGGTGTTGAAGAAATTTTTATTGCGGGTGGTGCATATTTTTTTGAACAAAAGGAAATGTTGCAAAACGTGCGGCATTATATTTTTGAACACAACGCCGAATTTGAAAAGCGCACGCACTCACCCGACTTTAAAAAATATTGGGGCGTTATTCAAGGCGAAAAAAATAAACGATTTACGCCTGAACTACAAGAAATGATTGATGTACAACCGTTTATTGCGAACACACAATTTTATTGGAGCCACACTTTTAAATCGGATGAAGCACTTAAAGATAATTTTGCGGAACGCATTGCGCAACATTTTCGCGCTGCACAACCTATGAATTTGTTTTTGGCAAAAGCAATTTATAGGTAACAAGGAATAGGTAACAAGGAATAAGGAACAAGGAATCACAACTAACTATTATTTTTTCCCTATTCCATTTTCCTTTTTCCTTGTTCCTTATTCCCTATGATCAAGTCTTTTTGTAAGTATAAACAATCGAATACTTATCGAAACTCGAAACAGCACTTTGCAAAGCGGGATCTTGACCTAAAAGATTAATTAAGACTTTATCAATAGTGAGCGTTAAACTGGTGGCAGTGGCATTAAATTTTCCATAAACGGATTGCGTACTCACTTTTACATTTGGAATTATACGAATTGTATCATTACGAATGAGGAAAGAACCGCGACCTGCCGAATATTTATTATTCACGCCGTTTGTATTCACATCGAACACGCCTAAGTCTGTGTAAGTAGTATCAGCATTGAAAGTAACAACCAAAGGTTGCGTTACAGCAACACCTTTTTTAGTAGTAGTCTGTCCACCACCGACTGTGTAAGTTAAATCAAAACTCACTGCTGTCCAACTACCTGCAAGCGCTGTTGGCACAATACTTTGCACCTCTGTAGTCGTTTTTGAACAAGCTAAAGTAAGGGTTACGCAAAAAACTAAAATCGAAAAATATTTTAACATAAATTATTTTGAATTGAAAACGAAACAAAAATAAAATAAAAAACGAATTGAAAACGAAAATCAAAATGGAATTCAAAATGAAAACTAAAATGAAAACTAAAACATTTTACTTTTCATTTTTCACTTTTTACTTTTTCATTCACTCCAAGTAAGAACGCTTTTTATCTCATTTGAAGTATGATTTGCAAGAGCATCAGCAAACGCGGTGTAATCGTGTCTATCTGTAATAATTTTATCCATCACGTCGGGATAATTTTTGAAACCATTTACTAAATACGTTACAGATTCTTCATAATGTTGATAGCTTGCATTCACGCTACCCACGAGTACTTGATTTTTTAA
>JAYVVO010000585.1:0-7807 GCA_043786955.1 Saprospiraceae bacterium | reverse complement strand
ACCGCGCTATTTTTATTGATGGAACGGGTTGTTCCGACACACTGAGTTTTAGTTTAGGACAACCAGATTCGATTAAAATAAATGCGCTGCCAGATTCGGTGAAGTGTTTTGGAAATACAGACGGAAAAATTACATTGAATCCGACGGGTGGTACGGCGCCTTACACGTATGGTATCAATAATAGTACATTCGGTAACGCGAACTTTTTTTCTGGTCTATCCACCAAAGCGTATAAATTAAGTGTGCGCGATGCCAATAATTGTATTCAAAATGATTCTGTTTCGGTTCTATCGCCTCAAAAAATAAATACGCAGTTAGCAACTATTGATGTGCATTGTTTCGGCGACAGCACGGGTAAAATTGCAGCGACGACTACTGGTGGGATTTTACCTTATAAATTCAATTGGTCGAATGGCGCAACAACTTCTGCTATTGCAAATTTGAAAGCACAAAAATATGTCTTTACAATAACTGATGCGAACGGTTGTGTGAAAATGGATTCTGCGACACTGCGACAAAATTCGCAAATTATTCTTTCGCCAAGTTCTGATTCTGTAAAATGTTTTGGTGGAACGAATGGCACTGCGCGCGTTTCTGTAACAGGCGGACAAGCACCCTACAATTATCGTTGGGCGAATAATGCTTTGGATTCTTTCATTAAAAATGTTTCGGCAGGCATATATTCCGTCAGTGTTACGGATGGTTCGGGTTGTTCGACTGCGTTGAATGTTCCCGTTTTTCAACCATTACTTTTAAAAATTGATTCCGTAGTAGCTACGCCTAAGATGTGCTACAATGTAAACAATGGTCAAGCAAAAGTTTTTGCGAGCGGCGGCACTAAAAATTACGTTTACAATTGGTCGAATGGTCAAAACAGCGTGACGGCAACAAATTTAAGTTCGGGAAAAATTAAAGTGACAGTGACCGATGTTTATAGTTGTACTGTTAATGACACTTCGTTCATAAAAAGTCCCGACAGTATTTCAGGCTATTTTACAGCAACACCGATAACGTGCAATGGCTCATCAACGGGCAGTTTAAAAATTAACGCCACAGGTGGCACAGGAAATTTTAATTACATCTGGAGTACAAATCCAAAACAAACAAATAGTTCCATCAGTAAACTCCCAACGGGAAAATATACCGTCACCATTTCTGACGCGAATAATTGTGCTTTTCAGCGCGACACCTCTTTAATTGAACCACCCAAATTGATTGCTGGTATCAATAATTTTACGAACGCAAAATGTAAAAATAGTAATGACGGCACAGCTACCGTTGTCGCCAAAGGTGGATCGCCGTTTTCTGCACCACAAATAGAATACTTATACAAATGGAGCGATCCGCTTCAGCAAGAAACTTCAACGGTTTTTAAATTATCGAAAGGCACTTACACCGTTACTGTAACAGATTCAAAAGGTTGCACGGATGTAGCGACGGTATTTATAGACGAACCAGCCGTTGCCGTAACTGTAAGCGCTACGCAAACGCGATTAGCGTGTTTCGGTCAGAACAATGGCGAAATGAAAGCGATTGGTTCGGGTGGAACGGGTACCTATATTTATTTATGGAGTAATTTGCAAAATACGCAAACGGTTACGAATGTTTCTAAAGGTCGTTACTACGTACTTTTAAAAGATTACAATGGTTGTTTCGCTAACGATTCGATTGATGTAGCAACTTATGATTCCATCAGTATGAAACTCACAGCAACACCACCGACGTGTAATAGTTTTACTGACGGTTCTGTGAGTGTTACAAGTATTTTAGGTGGCGCAGGTGGAAATAATTTAAAAAATTTTGCACTGCAATGGAATTCTACACCGATTCAAACGACTGCCACAGCGCAAAAAGTTAAAGGTGATAAAACGTACAGTTTGCGTGTGACTGATTCCATCGGCTGCCAAAATACGGGTTATATTTATTTGCCACAACCTGGTCCGATAACTTTTACAACAGCCACACAATCTGTAAAATGTTTTAGAGGCACAGATGGTGAAGCGCAAATTAATCCACAGAGTACCATCAATGTTTTTACATATAAGTGGTCGCCCGAAGCGAATAATCAGACAACGCAGCGCGCTACAAATTTAGTAGCTGGTAGTTATGGCGTGACGGTAACAGATTCAACGGGTTGTAAAATTAATACGACAGTGACAGTCGTGCAACCGAATAAATTAGCACTCAATCCAAAAATAATTATCAATAATAAATGTGTGGGCGATACATCAGGAAGCGTGAGTGTTTCAGCATTAGGAGGTACTTCGCCGTATAAAATTCTTTGGTCGAATAATCAAAATAGTTTTCACATCAGTAGCCTGAAATCGGGCATTTATATTTTAACCGTTGTTGATAATAATGGTTGTACAATAACCGATACCGCACACATCACTTCGCCGACAGCCTTAGATGCCGATTTAAGTATAAGCAATGCTCTTTGCTTCGGTTCATCGGAAGGTGCAATTATGATTAATGCTTTTAATGGTACGCCGCCATACGAATTTAGTTTAGACGGTAAAAACTTCGCGAGCTCGAACCGATTTGTAGGAATAAAACCCAACAACTACAATGTTTTTGCGCGCGATGCCAATGGTTGTTTGTGGTTTGATAAAGCGACGATAAAATCACCTCCACAATTTATTATTTCTTTGACGGATAGCGTATCTATTAATTTAGGTGATTCTTTAACTTTAACACCAACGGTGACGAATAATCAAGGCGATGCAACGTACCAATGGCTACCGAGTTACGACGGCACACTCTCGTGTCTGAAATGTATAAGTCCGATAGCGAAGCCACCGTTTTCGATTGATTATGTCGTTGTCGCAACCGATAGTGTGGGCTGTCGCGCCACGGCATCCGAAAAAGTAACGGTCTATAAACAGCGCGGCATACTTGTACCAACCGGTTTTACACCCAACGGTGATAATGTCAACGACGTGCTGCGCGTACACGGTAAACCAGGAACGAAAATAAAAACATTCAGAATTTACGATCGCTGGGGTGAATTACTCTATCAATCTGATAATTTTAGCGTGAATGATGAAAATTTTGGGTGGGATGGCACATTCAAAGGACAAATTATGGGTTCTGGAATGTATGTTTGGTATGCCGAAGCACTTTACCCCGACGGAACAACTGAAATTGATAAAGGCAATACGACTTTAATTCGCTGAAGCGAATTAAAAGCTCTTCGCTTATAGCTATGAGCTATAAGCGAAGAGTCCCATTCGCGAATAGCATCTTTTTAGTTTCTCACTGACAAAACGTTTATTTATGACAATAAAAAAATTTTACTTAAAAGCGTGCGATACATCAACGAATTTCATTGTTCGTTGTTCGTTGTTAGTTGCTCGGTTGCGCGTGCTCTACGACGAACAACTAACAACTATCAACTATCAACGAATTTTACTTATTCACTTTTCCCTATTCCTTATTCCCTCTATTAAGGCGCAAGATGCCATTTATTCGCAGTTTTACAATACGCCGCAACTTTTAAATCCTGCTATGACTGGGATTTTTCAAGGCAGTGTGCGCGCAAACGTAAATTACAGACAGCAATGGTCGGGTGTTTTTTCGGATGTCGCGATTCGCACCGCTTCTGCAGGCGTTGATTATCGCTTTCATGGCATTGCGGACGATTATATCGCAATTGGCTTATCCGGTATTTCGGATAATGCAGGCGGTTATTCCGATCTTCAAACAAATTCGGGTGCATTTGCTGCTTCCTATTTAAAGCAACTCGGCGGCGATAGATACAGCACATCAAGCCAATATTTAGTCGCAGGTTTACAGGTGGGTATGGCGCAAAAAAAAATTACTAATAATTTGTGGTACGATAGACAATTCGATCCATCAACTTACACCATTAATACGTCGCTTTCGAATGGTGAGTTCTTACCACAATCGAATAATTATACCGATTTTAACTTGGGTTTGATGTACTACAATGTGATAGACGACAATCATAGTATTTATTTTGGCGGTGCGGTTGATCATATCAATCAACCTAAAGTTTCATTTTTGGGAAATACGAAAGAAGTTTTGCGACAACGTTTGGTTTTTCACGGTGGCGGACAATTTCCACTGCGTGACGAACTCACCGTTTTGCCGTCCGTTTTAGTCACGCTACAAGGTCCATCAATGTATTCTACGGTTCAAACCAGTTTTCGATATACGAATAACGATTGGAACGAATTAGCCATTCGCGCAGGCGGTGGTTTTCGCATCGTGAATGGTTTTGTGTATGATCCGACTAATAAAGCAGGTGGTAACAATTTAATTCTCGATGCACTCATCATTTCGATGATGTTTGAAAAATCGCATTTTATTTTTGGTTTGAGTTACGATATTCACACGTCATCAATCGTTTCACCAACAAATGGTCGTGGTGCTTGGGAACTTTCACTTATTTTTGTAGCTCCTGAAAAAACGCGCGTCAATACGGCGTGCCCTAAATTCTAATTTCGTTGTTCGTTGTTCGTCATAGAGCACTTGTAAACTAACAACGAACAACCAACAACTAATATGGTTCAAATCGGATATACGCGCAAAAATCACGGATTAAAAGGGGAGATAAAATTTCATATCGAAGATGCTTTCTTCGACGATTTTATGGATGCTGACGTGGTACTCATTGAAGTGAACAACAAAAAAAAGCCTTACTTCATCGAGGATATCCGAGCCGGCAACAACACTATCGTTAAACTCGAAGACGTTGACACACCAGAAGCAGCAGCGCAACTCAATCACTGCGCCGTTTTTTTGCGCGTTTCAGATATTTCGGATGAAAACCACACGGAGGACGATTTTTATCTATATCGCAATACCCTTGGTTTTACCGTTTTCAATAATGAAGAATTAATTGGCATCATCGAATCGCTCGAAGAATTTCCGCAACAACTCATGGCAGCAATAAATTATCAGAGTCGCGCTATATTATTGCCACTTAATCCAGCATTCGTTAAAAAAGTAGATACTGCAAAAAAAATAATTATCGTAGATTTGCCTGAAGGAATGCTTGAACTGTGAACTGAGTTTAGTTGTTCGTTGCTCATTGTTCGTTTAAGAGTGCTCTACAACGAACAACTAAACACGCAGTTTTCCCAATCCGCCATCAATACCGATAATTTGTCCCGTCATCCAAGTACTTTTATCGCTTAATAAAAAGACAGTTGCTTCTGCTATATCATCCGCTGATCCGAAACGACCTAAAGGATGACGTTTATTGCTCGCTTCGCGTTTTTCATCGGTGCTGAGTAAATTTCCTGCGAGCGGTGTATCGGTGAGCGCCGGCGCAATCGCATTCACACGAATTTTTTGCATCGCCCATTCCGCTGCGAGCGAACGCGTTAAACCTTCAATTGCACCTTTCGATGCTGCGACAGACGCATGGAATCCCATTCCCGTTTGCACCGCAACAGTAGAAAACAAAACCACCGATGCTGTTTCCGATTTTTTTAATTTTGGTAACGCTGCTTGCAAAACTGCTACAGCACCCAAAACGTGAATATCAAAATCGCGTTTAAAATCGTCGAGTGAAAACCGATGAAACGGTTTTAAATTTATTGTTCCAGGCGCATACACCACACCGTCTAAAATATCAGGCAATGCCGACCAATCCGTTGCACTTGGGTTTTGTGCATCGAAACTAAAATTGTGAGAAACTGTAAATTCGGGTTCTTTGCGTTGCGCCGTATAAACTTGCGCCCCTTGCGCTATCAATATTTCCGCCGTCCGTTTACCAATACCTGAACTCGCGCCGACAACTAAAAAATTTTTTCCGTTCATTTTAAATTTTTGTTATCAGATAACACAGACCCGATATGATTGTTCAAATATCACGGAAAAATTCATTTTTAATAATTTTTTTTTCAAAAAAAATTATTAAATTTACGTAAAGTTTTATCCAAATCCAAAAAAATAAATCATGGAAAAAACCGCCTTATTCCTCATTTTTTGTTTTAATTTATTTGCAAACCAAGTTGTTTTCTCACAAACTAATGATTGTGAAATGCTTAGAACTAAAATTCAAAAAAGTTTTGCCGAGAATACAACTTTTAGGGTGAGCACGCGAAATCGAGAGGATAAAAACTATCCATACATTAATTATGAGATTGATTCAAATTCAAATCGGCATCTAGTTTTTTCACAAAGCGGAAAAGAGGCAAAACAAAATGCTATTATTTGGATAGGTTCTGACGTTTATTATTCTGGTGTGGGGAAATCAATGACACTTGGAAATATTTGGATAAATAAAATTCCTGAAGATGTCAATTATTCCGACTGTTTAGCTTTTGTAAAAAATGCAGAAAATATCTTTAACCAACCACTAACAAAGTGTTATTTTTTAAAAGAACTCAAGTACATAACTTGTTCCTATAAAGTTTATGAAGTGAGTATTGAAAAGGATAATTTTAAGGTTTGGATAAATTCTACGATTGATAAAGTTGAAAGAATTATGGAAACGTCAGGAAAAAAATCTCGGTCTTGGTTTTTTAATATTCCGTTTGAAATTTCGTCGCCTAATACATTAGACACTACCGCAACTAATACGGGCTTCAATGTTTTTCAACCCGTTTATGTATCTGATGAAACTATAACTGGAGATGATTATGTGTACGAAGTTGTAGATAAAAAATCAGAATTTAAAGGTGGTGAAGAGGGTATGTTTAAACATTTGGCTGGAAATATAAAATATCCAGTAGGTGCTCGAGTGAATAGAGTACAAGGAGATGCTATTATAAGATTTGTAATTGAAAAAGATGGTAGTGTTACTAATGTGAAAAGTTTACATAAGCCCGAAAGAGATTTAGAAGAAGAAATAATTCGAGTTGTTAAATTGATGGATAAAAAATGGATTACAGGAATTTATAAAGGGAAAAAAGTTCGTACTAGCTATACTTTACCTTATAGATTTAGACTCGAATGAAATTTAACTAAAAGCGTGAGAGATTTTTAATACCTAATATTAATTGATTGCGTATTTTCGCACAAAAAAAACCATGTCAGAAATTCAAACAACTGAAATTTTAAATACGCCGCTCACCGAGATACATATCGCACTTGGTGCAAAAATGGCGGCATTCGCAGGTTATAATATGCCGATTTCGTATTCGAGCATCAAAGAAGAACATAAATGCGTGCGCGAAGCTGTTGGCGTTTTCGATGTGAGCCACATGGGAGAATTTATTCTACGTGGTAAAGATGCGCTCGAAGTTTTGCAAATGGTAAGCTCCAACGATGCGTCGAAATTAGAAATTAATCAGGCGCAATATGCATGTCTGCCGAATGAACAAGGCGGAATTGTGGATGATTTTTTGGCGTATAGACTGAGCGAAGATTTTTGCGCAGCAGGCGAAAAAGCTTTTATGTTGGTGGTTAATGCGTCGAACATAGATAAAGATTTTGCGCACGTGGCGCGATACGCTGCTGGAAAAGCGGTAACATTTTTAAACATCAGTGATCAAACAGGATTGCTTGCGTTGCAGGGTCCGAAAGCGCATGTAGTTTTGCAAAAACTTACCGAAATTGATTTAAAAGAAATTGCGTATTATCATTCGTCGCGCGGTGTGGTTGCAGGAATATCGAACGTAATTATTTCAAATACAGGTTATACAGGTTCAGGCGGATTTGAATTGTACGTGCATGAAAAAGACACCGTTAAACTTTGGAACGCATTGTTTGAAGCGGGTGCAGAATTTGGAATTTTACCCATTGGTTTGGGTGCACGCGATACACTGCGTTTAGAAAAAGGATTTAATCTTTACGGCAATGATATTGACGACACAACGAATCCGATTGAAGC
>JAYVVO010000584.1:0-7808 GCA_043786955.1 Saprospiraceae bacterium | reverse complement strand
GGAAGGCGAAGCCGACCTAAAACTATAATTTCCGACAGTTTTGTGAGGCTCAATGCCGAACAAAACTGAATAATAAAAGTGATCATTATATAATGCAGTTTACTTACAACTATCGTTTACAATAAACATAAAATTGATTTATCGAGTTGGGATAACATATTTGAATCCATAAAAAGTTTGGGTTCCAATATTATAATTGAAAATGAAGATCCCGAAGATGAATCTTTTGATGTTGGACCAATAACTAAAATTACTCGCAACTCTGTATTCATACGTTACTTCAATGCGCAAGGTTTTTTAGATGATGAACCAACAGAAATCACTTGGGACAAAATTACATTAGTCAAATTTAACGATCATTATACAAACACGTTCAGTAAATATTTGAGAGAGCGGAAACCTAAGAAAACAAAAACTAAAATAGAGGATTAACTTTTGCGGTTGAGTTAATTGAGTGATTTTAATTTAGGAAGTGCAGTGCCTTTGTTCACGATGGCAACTAATTTTTAATTTCTTAAGATTTATTTCATTAATTTTGCAAAAAATCGGTGCTTATGGCTACTCGTAAATCTGGTCGCGTTAGTTTCGGATTAAGTGATTTGGCAAATACATTTCAATTAGAAATTATTTTCATTCTCAGAAAACTTAAAGAACTTATTCTAAATCGGTAAATAGTACTGTAGCGTTAAATTTCAGGTCGCGTGTTCAAAACATGGCTTAGTAAAAAATAAAAATTACAATAAACTTGACTAAAAGTAAAGTTTATTGCATCTTCACAATTCTAATTTAAAATATTAATTTCATTTTTTTCAAATTCAAAAAGTAAAGAATTGGATGCGGCACTGCGCAAATTAAGTCTTTTGCTTCGCGCTGAATTAGCTGATCTACACGGCAGAGTAATAACTCGTTAATTGATTTGCTTTGAAAATATAAATTCCAAAACCATGTTCAAAAAAAAGCTTTCAGATTTAACCGCTTGGCAATTCATAATAGTTTTGTTGTTAGCAGTGTTCCTTTGTTATTTAATTTTTGCTTTGGTAACGATGTCGTTTATGTACTACGTCAATATGAGCATGATGAGAAATCAGCATAATTTCAAATAAAAACCCTCAACGAAAAATGGTGGAAATTTTGGTGATTGTTATTACTTCAATTTCTCATTGCAGTCTGCTTCAAACAATTTTAAAATTATGTTTTAGTCATTAATGATACACCTAAAAAATAAAAATCTTGCAAATTGGAATTGATAGTTTTGCAGCAGCAAATATAAATAACGACGCTAAAAGCAATGCGCAATCCGTTGCTGAATTATTGGAGCGTGTGGAACACGCGGATATGGTGGGCTTGGATATTTTCGGAATTGGCGAACACCACAGAAAAGAATTTTTAGATTCTGCACCGACAATAATTTTAGCTGCTGCTGCTGCGCGCACAAAACGTATAATTTTAACGAGTGCTGTAACCATTTTAAGTGCCGCTGATCCGGTGCGTGTGTTTCAAAACTTTGCTACTTTAGATTTAATATCGCGTGGTCGCGCAGAAATGGTTGTCGGTCGCGGTTCGTTTACAGAATCTTTCCCGTTGTTTGGTTTAAACATTAACGATTACGACGCGCTCTTCTCAGAAAAATTAGATTTGCTTTTAAAAATTCGGGATTCGGAAATCGTTACTTGGTCGGGTAAATTCAGACCTGCTCTGAAAGAACAAGCGATTTATCCGCGCCCGTTACAAAATAAACTACCGATTTGGATCGGTGTTGGAGGAACGCCAGAATCTTTTTATCGCGCAGGAATGTTAGGTTTACCACTCATGGTCGCAATTATTGGCGGCGAAACGCATCGCTTTCGTCCGCTTATTGATCTTTATCGCGAAACGGGAAAACGCGCAGGTCATGCACCCGAAAAATTAAAAGTGGGTTTGCATTCGCTTGGTTATGTGGCTAACACCACGCAAGAAGCAATAGACGATTATTATCCTGGTTACGCCGAAACATTTACGCGGATTGGAAAAGAGCGCGGTTGGCCGCCTGTCACTAAATCACATTTCAACGCACTGATTGGTGAGAAAGGTGCGCTAATAGTTGGTAATCCTGAAGAAGTAGCTCAAAAAATATTACGACACAGCGCAGCACTTGGTGGCGTGGATCGTATAACGTTTCAGATGGATAATGCGGCGCTGCCACAAAAAAAACTGTTGAACTCTATTGCGCTTATCGGAAAACGGGTTGCGCCAGTGGTTAATCAATAAATTATTTTGGTGCTCGTCAAATTTCTTGGAAACTTTAAGATTTTCTGAAGAAAATTTATTTATTTTTAGGCAGCACATTTCTTATTAACCGATTTAATAATGAGTCATTGTTAGAAACCATTACCATCCCTTTTACAAAATACACTTCTCCAACTGGGTCGCCTAATAATATTTTAATGGGTCGCTTCAAATCTTCTTTTGAGAAAATAAATTCTTTCTTTCCCAAATATGGATTAACGGTCACTAAAATTATATTGTCTGAAAACTGATTTCTATTTATTTTTAACTCAAAATTTCCTTCTGAATCAGTTTGAGTACCTATTTCGAAATCCTTAACGAAAATAGAATGGTGGCACAATGGTCCATTTCTTGTACTGTTCCAAATCACTCCTTTAATAACTATTGAATCTCGTTTAAAAGTTTCGGTAGTATTTTTTGGGATTGAATCAATAATTCGAGAGGAATTCTCAGTTTTCATTTTTAGAGCAACTTTAGCTTGCATCGTATTTTGCAAACCTAGAACCGAAGTTAATGCCAAAGAAAAAAACGCAGTCCAATAATTTCGCGGTTTGTAAGTTTGTGCCTCTAACACGCGTTCAAGTTGAAAACTTGAAAAACGTCCACAAACGTTGCCATTCGCCACATTTATTTTTTGCAGAATTTCTTTGTCGCTCAAATTTGTAAAATCAACTACACATTTTTGGCATGATGCGCAAAAACGCGAAGCATCGGAAGTGACAATCATTTGCTCCCAATTTTCGAAGCAAGGTTTTGGAATGTTTACACGCATGAATTTGAATAATAAATTTACCCCGAAATTGAGACAGAAATGGGAAGAAAGCAAATTTATATTTGCGATTGTTCATTTTGTTCAAATCGGTAAAATTTTTGTAAATTTGTGATACAAAATTTTCAAGAATAACATCATTATGAGCGAAATCCTCATTTTCAAAACTGAAGATAACCAAACTGAAATAAATGTGCAGTTTGAAAACGAAACTGTCTGGCTTACACAAAGTCAATTAACCATACTCTTTGAGCGCGATAGAACAGTAATTACTAAACATATTAATAATATTTTTAGGGAAGGAGAATTAGATGAAAAAAGCAATGTGCAAAAAATGCACATTGCAAATTCTGACAAACCTGTAAATTACTACAATCTTGATGTAATTATATCATTAGGTTATCGTGTTAATTCTAAACGCGGTACACAATTTCGGCAGTGGGCAACACAGCGGTTGAAAGATTATTTGACACAAGGTTATGCCGTTAACACAAAACGATTAGAGCAATTACAGCAAACTATTGAACTCATTACGCGCAACGCAGAAAATTTACAACTTAATGAAGCTAAAGGTTTACTCGATATTTTAGGTAAATACGCCAAAAGTTTTTCTATTCTTAACCAATACGATGGCAACCAACTTTCTACCGATTGGTTGAATGACCAAATTACTTACGAAATTAAATACGACGAAGCTAAAAATGCGATTACAGAATTAAAAAAACAATTAATTGCTCAAAAACAAGCTTCTGAATTATTTGGCAATGAGAAGGATGACAGCTTTTCAGGAATTCTAAAAAGCGTTGTTCAAACGTTTGGTGGGCAATATTTGTATGCAAGTATTGAAGAACAAGCATCCAATTTATTATATTTTGTTATAAAAAATCATCCATTTTCTGATGGTAATAAACGCATTGGTGCTTTTTTATTTGTATGGTTTCTTGAAAAAAACAAACATAGGCTTAAACACGACGGCGAACCAAAAATTAATGATAACGGCTTGACTGTCTTAGCTCTATTAGTAGCTCAAAGTAATCCGATGGAAAAAGAATTAATGATTAAACTTGTTATCAATTTAATAAATGGGAAAGTATAAGTAGCGTTTGAATCACTAATTTGCTACTATTTTTGGAGCAAGTTAGGAATTATCAAGTACATGGTTTTACTTTAATTTTAATTGCAACACCAAGAAAATCGATTATTTGAAAATATTTTATGAATAAAAAACGGCTACTCTCAATCGCCAAACAGGAAATCGAGAGCAGCCGTAATTTTTAATTCGTAATTAGTATTGATTAAAGTTTCATCCAACGCGTCGTCACCGGTGCCTCACCGTCCGCTTGCGTTGAAATAATATAAAATCCAGAATTTAAGAAAGACGCATTATTGATCGTTTCGTAATACGTACCAGACGATAGAGTTCCGAGATTGACACTAATTACACTACTACCTGTTACATTATAAACGTTAATTGTTACTTTCGCAGGGCGCGCTAAATCGAAAGCAACGGTTGGATCTGTCGAACTTGGATTCGGCGAAACACCCACGTTGCTCAATACCGACGCTTGAACAAGATTTGGATTAGCAATTGGGCTGCAACGTTGGCCTGCGTAGAAAGTATAAGTTACCCAATCGCTTGACGAAGTGGTTGAGCAATCCGCACGAACACGAACAACGTATTGCTTACAATTTACTAAACCTGTCAGAATTGTATAAACCGAATTTGATTTAATAGTTCCACTCCAAACGGTATCGTTTGTGGCTTTAAATTGCACTTCAAATATAGGTTGCGTTGCGTTGGCTGGCGTTGGATAATACCAAAAAACATACGCACTATTGTTTGCAAATTGCGTTTGTATGTTCGAAGGTTTCGCACAAACCGTTGCTAAGCAACTGCCCGTCGTTTTAAACTCATAGTATATCCAACTCGGATTTAAACTATCGCAAGCAGCACGCAAGCGCGTTTGGTAATAAGAACACGCTTTCACTTTTAAATTCGCAAACGAATCAGTAAGCGCAATACTTATCCAATTTGAAGTAATTGTTGTTGTCGCTTCGCGATATTGCAAAACGAAACCTTTACCACCATTGGCGCGCCAAGAAATATTTACAATCGTATCGGCACTAACCGTTACATTTATACCAAAAGGTTGAATACAAATCGGGCGTGGGCAAAGCGTTGTAATTCTGATACTGCTACCCGTATCTAATTTGCCATTGCAATTTGCAATCACGCGCATAGAATAGGCGGTACAAGCGTTTAAATTTTTAATGGTAAAACTTTCGTTGAAAACGGTATCACTCAACCAAATCTTAATAGAATCAACGGCAATTTTGTGCTGAACGACATATTTACCCGATCCCGATTTATTCCAAGAAACGTTTAAACTATTGGTCGTAACATCCGAGACAGATATAAGACCAATTTTATTGCACGTCGGTGGCACAACCACACAACCTTTGGTTGTAAACTGAACAGCATTTGACGGCTCACTGATGTGCGTTGAATCGCAGCGCAATTGAACAAAAGCATAATAACTAAAACATTTTGGCAAATCTTTAATGGTTAAAGAATTTGTTGTAGCGATGTACGTTTTTTTAGCCGTTGAACCCCGAAAGTAAATTGATACTGAATAAACAGAATTTATACCTGACGATGCCCAATTTAAAACAACAACCGTATCTGAAACGATAGTATCAGTTAAACCTTTAGGTGCGTTACAAATAAACGGAACTATAGGACAAAGCGTTTGAAATTTTGAAACAACACTCGTATCGAACTTGCCGTTACAAACCGAAAGTACACGCACGCTGTAAATAGTACAAGGTTTTAGGTTTTTAAGGCGAATAGAATTTTGAGAAGTAGAATCGTGCAACCACGTTTTACTGGAATCAGTCGCTATTTTATATTCTACAAAATATTTAGTCGAACCTGTCGAATTCCAAGAACCTGCTGCTGAAACCGTATCAACGCCTTGAAAAGAAAGTTCTCTTATTTTTGGGCACGTTACAACGCAACCTGTTGTAGAAAATTGAACATAATTTGATGGTGATGAATAGTGCGTCGAATCGCACAAAGTTGCAACAACTGCGTTAAAAAGTTGACATTTTGGCAAACCCGTTAAAACGAAACTTGAATCTGAAACCGTGAAAGTTTTTTTGAAATCACCTGAGGGAGAAGAGACAAGTAAAATAACTTTTGCATTCGCTACAGTATTTGTCCATCTAAAAGTTACAACAGTATCGGCAGAAACCGTAGCTTTTAAAGTTACTGGCGCAAGACAAACTGGCGCAGGGCAAATAGTTTGAAAGCGCGTGGCAATTGTATCGGCTTTATTGTTACAAAAAGTAATGATACGCACAACGTAAGGTGTACATTTCTTTAAATTTTTAAACGTGATAGTCGTTTGCGTCGTCGAATCGTTCAACCAACCTGTTACTGAATCGGCAGCGACTTTGTATTGAATGTAATATTTTCCAGAACCACCTTGACTCCATTTACCTGTAGCAGTAGCGGTATCATTAGCAGAAAAAGCAATTTGTTGAACTTTGGTACACGGAACTGGGCAGCCAGAAGTTGCAAAATCGCCAAGCACCCAATCGCTGGATTGCGTTGATGAGCAAACCGTTCTAATTCTGAAAACATATCTACTACAAGGTGTTAGATTGAGCAAAGTGTCAGGAATATAATTTGGCGAGTTAAAAGTAATGAATCCGCCAGCTTTCCAAACTGAATCCGTTGATGCATGATATTGAATTTCATAAGTAAATGTTACTTTCGAATCCGTCGCGGTGGAGTTGTAAGCATAAATTAATGCCGATTTGCCTTCAACAGAAGGTGATACATAAATCTTTAGCGGTTTAGCACATTGCGTTGTAGTATCGGGTGAAAGCGAAGCTGCGCTTGCCATGCCACTCAGAACTACACAAAAAAGAAATGTCAACAATCTTGTCATTGAATTTTGTTTGTGAATTAAAAATTAAAGTTCGATGTGTGTACGGTGCGTGTTGCTCTGGGGGGAGCTTTCAGAAAAGAAAGAAAAGTGTATAGTTTTGTCTTTGCCCTAATAAGATTACAAAGATAGAAACATTTTTGTAATTTCTAAATATGAAATGCTATAAATTTAAAATTCGCTGCTTAAAGATGTATTTATTTTTTTAAAGTAACTAACTGTACGTAAAAGCCAGCGTAGAGCAGTGCAATATAATTGTCGGATTATGTAGCAAAATTGAATCACCTGCTGCTTCTAAAGTGGCACCCGAAGTTGAAACGTCGTCAATCAGTAGAATTTCAGCGTTTTCTAAATACTTTTTGTACACACTTTCAAACGTAGTAGTCAAATTATTTTTTCTTTCTGTTCTGGAGCGGTGCGTTTGCGATTCTGTTTCTGTCACTTTCTGAATAAGTTGTGTTTCAATCGGTATATCTAAAACCTTAGCAATCCCCTGTGCAATTAATTCTGCTTGGTTGTAGCCACGCAAACGTAGTTTATTAGCGTGCATTGGCACAGGGACAATAGTTTTTAAATTTTTTAAATGGGTACACTTTTTCAATTCCTTTCCTAACAGCTCACCCATCGAAATTGCTAACTCAGGTTTGTTATTATATTTTAGTGCATGAATCAATCGCTGTACTTTTGTTTTTCGCGCGAAATAAAATAAAGCCGTCGCACTTTTAATAGTTGAACCATCTTCAAAATTCTTAAAAAAAATATTTTCGCGCTGTTCAAAATGATTCGTACGCGGCAAATCGAGTTCGCACTGTAGGCATAAT
>JAYVVO010000583.1:0-2746 GCA_043786955.1 Saprospiraceae bacterium | reverse complement strand
AATTCAGTGTCATTCACACCATCAAGCATTAATAAGTCCCGCGTAATTTCTTCGCGCCTTTCAGAAGATGCAATATTTAATTCAAACAAAGTTTTACCCAGAATATCGGCTTTATTGCGTTGTAATAATTTTTTAAGGGCTTTGTTCGCGTAGATGTTTCTGCCGTCTTCAATTTTAGAAATTGAAATCGCCACAGGTATTAGTTCAAATAACGCATCAATTTGGTCAATAGATATTTTTAAAATTGCTTTTGTATTTTTCATTGTTCGTTTTTTAAATTTTCCGGATTTACGCGTTGCTCCAATAATTTTGACGGGTTTGAATAAATAAAAACACGTTACAGTCAGCTTTAACTGACGGCAACGAAATCTTTGAATAAGAAGAATATTTTTAACTTTAAAATTATTAGAGCGTCATTTATTTTTTCGTTTCGCAACAAAAAAGTTACATGATGCTGTAATATCAGTCAATATTACAAACTTTATTTTTAATTACTTCCTTTCTTTGAAAGTAATGAAATTTCTTGTTCCAATTCTTCACACGCTTGTAGGCAAACGGTTTCAACTTGCAAAACTAAATTCCGTACGTCTTCTGTTTGTTGGTGTGTTTTGGCGAACTCCTGAATTTTTTTTGCCATCATTTCATAATCAGCGCTTATTCCCATTATAACGAAGGAAGGAATCATTTTGTGCACTGAGGCGTGCAACATACCCCAATCTTCGTCTATAAAACTATTTTTCATCGCGCTAATCAACGGCGGCGTTTGCTCCAAATACAGTGTAATCATTTCCATCATCAGTTTCGGATTTGATTTTGTGCGTTGCAGTAAATACGTTAAATCGGTGCATTTTAATTTTGTTTTCAGCAGAGACGAAATATTTTGCGCCTCTGCCATTATTGGTTTTTTTACTAAGTTCACTATCTTATTATACAACAAACGTTCTTCAACAGGCTTGGCGATATAATCGTTCATTCCCACAGCTTTGCATTTCTCCAAATCAACAGTAGTGACATCGGCAGTGAGCGCAATGATAGGAATTTGAGAATTCAGCGTGTTACGAATATAATCGGTGGCTTCAAATCCATTCATTTCTGGCATTTGTAAATCCATCAAAATAATATCGTACGATTGCTCACATAGTTTTTCGATAGCAATTTTACCATTTGCTGCTATGTCGCGTTCAAAACCGAAATCGTCTAAAAGTGTTTTCATGAGTAGTTGATTCAATTCCATATCTTCGACGACTAAAACTTTAATGTTTTTAGTTTCTATTTCTAATTCTAAATTTTCTGTTTCTAATTCCGCTTGCGCGTCTGTTTTCAAAAACGGTAGCGTAAAACTAAAAGTTGAACCAAAATTCACGACACTTTCAACGCGAATGTTGCCGCCTTGCGGTTCTACTAACTGTTTTACAATTGCCAAACCTAAACCTGTGCCACCAAACAAGCGCGATGTGTCGCTCGATGCTTGTTGGAAATTTTCAAATATTTTATCTATTTTATTTTCCGTTATTCCAATGCCAGTATCTGTAACAGAAAATTCTACCACAACTTTTTTGTCGTCTTCATTCAATAATTTTACACAAACCGTAATGCTTCCGTCGTGCGTAAATTTTACGGCGTTGCTCACTAAATTTAAAATTATTTGATGCAATCGCACCGGGTCGCCGAGCAAAACTTCTGGTATTCTCGCGTCGTATTCTTTAACCAATTCTAAATTTTTTTCCTGAATTTTAGTTTCAAACAAATGCAGCATAGAAGATAAAGAGAACGACATTTTAAATGGAATTTGTTCAAACTTCATCTTTCCTGAATCTACTTTGGCGAGATCTAAAATATCGTTTATCAGCACAATGAGTGCATCGCCACTAATTTTTATGGCAGTTAAATATTCTTTTTGTTTGTCAGTAAGTTCCGTTCGCAGCACTACTTTAGTGAATCCAATGATGGCATTCATCGGTGTTCTAATTTCATGGCTCATGTTGGAAAGAAATTGCTGTTTTGCTTTTACCGCTATTTCTGCGATTTCTGTGGCGCTTTCCGCTTTGCTTTTCGCTTCTTCTGCAATAGTGGTCGCAAACTCTGCAAATTCTTTTGCTTCTAATAATTCTGTCGCAATCCGTTTTTGTTCCGTGATGTCGCGCGCAACTACAACCGCACCTAATACATTGCCTTTATCATCTTTATAAACCGAACCATTGAATAAAACATCGGTCAGTTTATGATCTCTGATTGTTAATGGATAATCAATTACAAAACCTTTTTCAAATACTTCTTTATAGCCTTCGCGTGCTTTTTGGGGTTCAGTGAAATAATTTTTGAAATCAGAACCTTTGAGTTTTTCTCGTGCTACACCCATCACGCGAACACTGGCCTCGTTCATATCCGTTATTTTTCCTTCCAGGCTAATCGTCACTAACGGGTCGCGACTTGCTTCAATCAAACTCCGCGAATACTGAAAAGCCAACTTGATAGAATTACTGAATGCCTCGAGTTCTTTTTTGGCAACTTCGCGTTTTTCTTTCTCTTCCGTCTGAAAAATAAGTTCTTTATCCGCAATGACTAATTCTGCTGCGCGTTTTTCTTTCTCTTCTGTCTGAAAAGCCAACTCTATATTAGCAACACCTAATTCTGCTGCGCGTTTTTCTTTCTCATCATTCTGAAACACGAGTTCTTTATTTGCAATGACTAAGTCTGCTGCGCGTTTTTCTTTCTCATCGTTCTGAAACACGGGTTCTTTATTTGC